>NZ_JBANDI010000009.1:0-116190 GCF_039123485.1 Flavobacterium sp. PL12 | reverse complement strand
GCTTCTGATCTAAAGTCCATTTCTTGTATTTCATGTTTCAAATATATAAGTTTGAAATTTAAAATAACACTCCGAACTTATCGGGGGCTAAAATAAACCCAACAGAAAGTTAAAATTAAACCTATTAAATAAATTACTGCTTACCTTTGGCTTATGATTAAAAAGTTGCACATATATTTTGTAATTCTAACTCTTGGCTTATTCTTAGTGCCGAGTTTGACTTATGCGTGTGGAACTCAGTCAGAAAAAGAATGTTGTAAAATGGAAACAACTTCAAAACAAGAGCATAAAGGATGTTCTGAAGAAAGTCATGCTGCAGATCAAAATAGTGGTTGCGACGGTCAATGCGGACATTCGAATTGTACAACAACTTCTATACAAGTAAGCTTAGCTTTGTTTAGCCAAAATGAATTTGCGTACACGTTCTTTAATTTTCCTAATGAAAAACAAAAGTTTTACAGTTCTAAAACTTTCGTATCATCTGGATATACTACATTATGGCTTATTCCTAAAATAGGCTAATTTTATTTCTTGACAGTCATACTTATGGCTATTTCACTGCATTTGCAATACATTACATTCAATTTTGAGATTAATAAGGAACGTATTTATGCTCTTATTGTCTCATGATTGTTCACAAATCAAAATTTTAATTAAATCACTTTCAAAAGAAAATTTTCTTTTGACACAAATCCCTACACTATGAAATATTCAATTTCAAATGTAATGGTTGCAGCAACGATGTTGTTAACCTTTACAATCTCCAGCGCACAAATAAAAAATTCAGTAACTGAAAACGTAAAGATTTATGGTAACTGTGGCATGTGTGAAAAAACAATAGAAAAAGCAGGTAATCTAAAAAACGTTGCTACTGTTGATTGGAATAAAGATAGCAAAATGGCTTCTATAACGTATGATGCTAAAAAAACAAATCAAGACGAAGTTTTAAAGCGCATTGCTTTAGCAGGATATGATAGCGATAGTTTTCTTGCGCCAGACAATGTTTATAATGAATTACCAGGTTGTTGTCAATATGAGAGAGATAGTAAAATTGCAGTAAAAGGACCTGCAACTACTATGAATCATGAAAATCACTCAAATAATATGGAAATGAAAAATACAACAATGAAAGAAGAGAACCAACTTTCAGTAGTTTTTGATAACTATTTTGCTGTAAAGGATGCGTTAGTACATACAGACGGATCAATGGCTGCTGCAAAATCTAAAACGTTACTCACTAATTTAGAAGCGGTACAAATGGATAAATTAGAAATGGATGTGCACATGGTGTGGATGAAAGTTTTTACCAATTTAAAAGAAGATGCGAAACATATTGCTGACACTAAAGATACTGCACACCAAAGAGAACGTTTCATCAACTTGTCAAAAAACATGTATGAATTAATCAAGGTTTCAAAAACAGAAAACCCAGTTTACTACCAGTTTTGTCCAATGGCAAACAAAGGAAAAGGTGCTAACTGGTTGAGCAAAGAAAATGCAGTTAAGAATCCATATTACGGTTCGATGATGATGACTTGCGGTAAAACGGTAGAAACAATTAAATAAACAGGGCAAAGTCCATTTGTGAAATTTGGGCTTTGTTTTTTATTAAAAAAAAATTATAATGGATATTAGGACAAAACTAATCGTCTTTTTATTAGTAGCTTTTAGTTTTACTTCATTTGCTCAGGTAAAAATTGGAGACGCAATTCCATCAATTGAATTGCAAAGCAGCAAAGATGTAACAATTAACATAAATGAATTTAAAGTTAGGTATGTATTAATTGATTTTTGGGCTTCCTGGTGCGGACCATGCAGAGTGGGGAATAAAAAGCTAGTGCAAATGCATAAAGATTTAGATTCAAATAAAATAGAAATTATTGGAATTTCAATTGATACAGACGCTACTAAATGGAAAAAAGCGATTGAAAAAGACAAGATAAATTTTTTGCAATTAATTGATCCAAAAGGATTTGATGCTAACGCAGCAGTAACTTTTGGAGTAGAAGAGTTGCCTTCAAAATTCCTATTTGATAGCGAAGGAATATTAATAATGAAAAACCCAACAGATCAAGAAATAATAAATTTAATAAATAAATAAAATGAAAATAGTAAATATAAAATACAGCGCTCTAATAGTTTTAATGGTGATGTTTTCGGCGGTAAGTAATGCACAAATTTCAAAAGCAGAGATTGTAGCAACGGGATTAACGTGCTCTATGTGCTCTAATGCAATAAACAAACAATTAAAATCAATGCCAGAAGTTAAGAATGTTGAAATCGACTTGAATTCAAACACTTTCATTGTTTCGTTAGCAGATAATAATTCACTATCACCTTCGATCTTCAAAGAAAAAGTGGAAAAAGCAGGTTTTTTCATTGGCTCTTTAATTGTCACAGTTGATGCTGAAACTTTAAAGAAAAACTCTTTCGTTGTTGTAGACGGTAAAGAAAGCAAGAACAAGGAAGTTCAAATACAAGTTTTAGATAAAGGTTACGTAACTGATAAAGAGTTTAAAAAACTATCTAAGTCTTACAAGAATAGCACAACGTATGCTATGAACAATGAAAAAGATTTCCATATTAAAATTGTAAAATAATGAAGAAGTTTCTAGTACTAGTTGTCCTATTCATTTTCCAAAAAGGGACGAGTCAGGAATTATTTTTGATGACAGATCCAGCAAGTAATATTCCTGCTAACTCGTTAGGTGTAAATGTGCTGCAATCTTTTTTAAAAAAAGAAGGTACTTCAGCATACAATTATTATCTCATGCCGGAGGTAAGCTATGGAGTTAATAAGAATCTAATGGTAAGAGCGTCAGCGTTTGCAAGCAATGCTGATAATAATTTTGTAGCAGAAGGAGGGAGCGTTTATGCTAAGTATCGCTTCTATTCTGAGGATGATATCAATAGTCATTTCCGAATGGCTGCTTTTGGTCGCTATAGTTTTAACAACTCTACAGTAAATCAAGAGCAAATTGAGATTATGGGTAACAATACCGGTTTTGAAACTGGTATTGTTGCCACAAAATTGATTAAAAAAGTAGCGATCAGTTCATCGGTAAGTTTTGAGAAGGCATTCGATAATACTTCAAACCATAGATTTCCAGCTAATTTTGGAAGTACTGCGACGAACTATACCTTGTCTTTTGGTAAATTAATGTATCCAAAAAAATATACCAGTTTGAAACAAACGAATATTAATTTAATGTTAGAATTTGTTGGTCAAACTATAAATGAAAATGGTAAATCCTATTTAGATGCAGTACCAGTTATTCAATTTATTTTTAATAGTCAAGCCCGTTTGGATTTAGGATATAGAAAAGAATTAATTAATTCTATGACGCGTTCCTCTTCAGATGGAATTTACTTTAATTTATACTATACTTTTTTCAATTTGAAAAATTAGCACGTGAATTATGAAATAATTTTTATAAAATATATAATATTTTTTGCTAAATATAAACGTCTTTAGCATCTACTTAAAACTCTACAAAATGAAAATATTAAATTTTAGTTTACTACTAGGTTTGTTTTTAATCATAACTTCTTGTAAACAGCAAACTATCGAAGACAATAGTAATAAAGAATCACACATGATGAATGATTCAACAATGATGAACAATGATTCAACGATGATTCACAATAGTGATAAAAAGATGGATACTAATATATCATATTCTTGTCCAATGCATCCAGAAGTTATTGGAAGTAAAGGCGATAAATGTCCTAAATGTGGAATGGATTTGGAGCAAATTTCCACAAAAGATTTACAATAGAAATAATGATTTCAATATCATTTTTCAAAGTTGATTTATTCGAATAGATCAATCAATATTTAACTTAAAGACTATAGTAAGATGGAAAATTTAGAGAAACACAAAAAGCAAAACATGTATACAAAATTCATTTCAATGTTAGGACTCTCCTTTCTTGCAATGTATGTTACGATGTATTTAAATACGTACTCAGTAGACCATGTATACTTTAGTCTGACACGATTTTACATGACTTGCTTAGGAATTTCAGCCATGTCATTAATAATGTTATTTTTTATGATGGGAATGTATCGCAACAAGAAAAAAAACATGCTGATAATATTAGGAAGCATTATTTTATTTAGTTCTGCTTTGTTTCTTGTTCGCGTTCAAAAACCAATCGTTGGCGATACGCTTTGGATGAGAGCAATGATTCCACATCATTCAATCGCAATTTTGACAAGTGAAAGAGCAGATATTAAAGATCCAGAAGTTAAAAAATTAGCAGATGATATCATCGCTGCACAAAAAAAAGAAATTGAACAAATGAAACTAATGATTAAAAGATTAGAAAATGAAAAATAATACTATAATCGCTGTTGTTTTTGTACTCTTTATTTCAAATATGCTTTTGGCTCAAAAAGTCGTCCATTATGATCTTTATGTAAAAGATACTTTAGTGAATTTTTCTGGAAAAGAAAAAAGAGCAATTGCGGTAAATGGACAGATTCCAATGCCAACGCTAACTTTTACAGAAGGCGATATTGCTGAAATTGTAGTTCATAACCAATTGAAAGAAAGTACTTCATTACACTGGCACGGATTATATTTGCCAAACAAAGAAGATGGTGTTCCGTACTTAACACAAATGCCAATTGAACCTGGTGAAACTTTTACGTATCGTTTTCCAATTGTGCAAAATGGTACACACTGGTATCACAGTCATAGTGGAATGCAAGAACAAATAGGAATGTACGGTTCGTTAATTTTAAAGAAAAAAGCCGACGATAAAACGTTCAGAAAAGGAATTGATGACTTACCACAAGTTCCTGTAATTTTGAGTGAATGGACGGATTTAAATCCTAAAAACGTACATCGATTGTTACACAATGCTTCCGATTATTTTGCGATTAAAAAAGGAACTACTCAGAGTTACGCAGAAGCAATAAAAGCAGGACATTTTAAAACGAAACTAACTAACGAGTGGAAACGCATGTTAGCCATGGATGTGAGTGATGTTTATTATGACAAATTCTTAATAAATGGTCAAAACGAAAGTCAGCTAACGCAATTTAAAGGCGGAGACAAAGTAAGATTACGAATTTCCAATGGTGGTGCATCATCCTATTTTTGGTTGAATTATGCTGGCGGGAAAATGACAGTAGTGGCTAACGACGGTAATGATGTAGATCCGGTTGAAGTAGATCGATTGATTATTGGAGTTTCAGAGACCTACGATGTTGTGGTTACCATTCCTGCGGATGACACGTCGTACGAGTTTGTAGCTACTCCAGAAGATAGGACTAAATCAACTTCTATTTATATTGGTAAAGGGATCAAACAATTAGTTAGTCCGATGCCGAAATTGAAATATTTTGAAGGCATGAAAATGATGAACGACATGATGAACATGGATGGTTCAATGAATGATATGGGAATGGATATGTCGTTGCAAAAAATGGATATGAATACAGTTATGTATCCAGAAATTTCAGGAGTTACTAAAAAGCCGAAAGCTGGAGGTAGCGATCCGATGAAAATGGACGGAAATATGGATCATTCAAAATCATCTGCTAAATCTTCAAATGAAGCTAAACAGGAAAGTGGAATGAAAATGGATGGAAATATGGATCATTCAAAATCATCTGCTAAATCTTCAAATGAAGCAAAACAAGAGAGCGGAATGAAAATGGATGGAAATATGGATCATTCAAAACACAATATGAGTGCGATGAATTCTGATATTGTAACGCTGAATTATTCAATGTTAAAATCACCAACTAAAACTTCTCTTGATAAAAATGCTCCTGTGCGCGAAATTAGGTTTGAACTTACTGGAAACATGAATCGTTATGTGTGGAGCATGGATAATAAAGTTTTATCTGAGGTGGATAAAATTTTAATTAAAAAAGGGGAGATCGTTCGTATTACTTTATACAATAATTCAATGATGCGTCATCCTATGCATTTGCACGGACATGATTTTAGAGTTATAAATGGTCAAGGAGAATATTCCCCTTTGAAAAATGTATTGGATATTATGCCAATGGAAACAGACGTCATTGAATTTGCTGCAAATGCAGATGGTGATTGGTTCTTCCATTGTCACATTTTATATCACATGATGTCTGGAATGAATCGCGTTTTTAGTTATGAAAATTCAGAACCAAATCCATATCTACCAAATAAAGCTGCAGCCTATAAAAAATTGCAAGCTGAGAGTAATGAAACTCATTTCATGGCTCAAAATGATTTTGCTACCAATGGAAACGACGGAATGGCAATGATACAAAATACGCGCTGGAGTTTCGGAACAGAATGGCGTTTAGGATATAATAAAATGCATGGTTATGAAGTAGAAACTCATGTGGGACGATACATTGGAAAGAATCAATGGTTTATGCCATTTGTTGGATTTGATTATCGCTATCGAAAAATGGGAATGGACCAGCAAGAAACTAATTTATTCAATCAATCCAATACTAAGGACAATCGCAGTTTAGTTAGCTTAGGGTTTGATTACACTTTACCAATGCTGGTTATTTTTCAAGCAGAAGTATATCACAATGGAGATGTTCGTTTCCAATTAATGAGAGAGGATATTCCAGTTTCAAAAAGATTACGAGCTGGTTTTATGATTAATACAGACAAAGAATATATGGCTGATTTACGATACATCATAAACAAAAACATGGGTATTAGAACGCATTACGACAGCGATATGGGATTTGGAGTAGGGTTGTCGGTAAACTACTAAAGTAAGAATAGATATTTAATAGATTTCTTTTAGAATTAAAATTAAAACCGTTATTAAACTTGGAAGAGTTTAGTAACGGTTTTTTTATTCGAAAGATTATATAAAAATCTCATCTAATTCTAAAACACGAAAATTGACTTTTACTTTATCTTTAAAATATTAAACTTAAACGTATTATGAAAGATAAAGAAACTACCAAAGAGATAAAACATGTAGGTGATGAAGCCATGTCGATTCATAAGCGAAAGAGAGGTAAAGGCTATCAATATTTTGATGAAGAAGGAAATAAAATCACCGATACCGTATTATTAAGTAGATTTCGCCGACTAATAATTCCGCCAATGTGGAGCGATGTTTATATATGCAAATGGGATGATGGACACATTCAAGCCATTGGTAGAGATGCAAAAGGCAGGAAGCAGTACATTTATCACTCTACATTTGAAAAAGCGAAACAAGAAGAGAAATTTGCAAAGATGAAAAGCTTTGGAAAAGCATTGAGTAAATTTCGACAAAAAATATTAGAAGATATTGCCACTAAAGAATGGAGTAAGGATAAAATTCTAGCGCTGATTGTTTTACTTTTAGACGAAACTGGAATCCGAATCGGTAATAAGCAATATGCCAATCAAAACGGAACTTTTGGACTTACAACATTACGCAGAAAGCACATCACTTTTGAAAAAAACCATGTAGTCTTTGAATACAAAGGAAAAAGTAATCAAATGCGGCATATTGAAGTCGATGACATGCAGTTAGCAAAATTGATAAAAAAGTCTTCTGAATTACCCGGTTACGAAATATTTAGATACAAGGACGATGATGGTAATTTCCAGGCGATAGATAGCGAAGATGTGAACGAGTATATTCGCACACACATGGGAAAAGGTTTTAGTAGTAAAGATTTTAGAACATGGGTCGCAAGCCGTTTAGCAGTTGAATTATATCCTCATGCGTTAGAAGCCATTGGTGATACTAAAAAAAGAAAATTCAGTAATACATTGATTCGAATGGTGGCTGATGAATTAGGAAATACACCTACAGTATGCAGATCATATTATGTACATCCTAACATCATGCAGAAAATTGAATCTAAAAGTCTACCCAGTAAATGGCATGAAGATGAGGGGATGAATCAGTTTGAACTCACTTCGTCAGAAAAAGAAGTGATGAAGCATATTTAATTAATGAACGGTTACTATTTCGTCATCTGACGAAATAGCAATCGTTTTTTTTATTTTCTTTCTACCTAAAATTAGAATTATTAAAGCTAAAATAGTCGTAACAGCCATTATAGCAACCATAGGAACTGTAGAATTATGTACAAAAACACCAACTAAGAACGATACAAAAGCACCTAATCCTAATTGTATGGCACCCATTAAAGCAGAAGCACTTCCAGCGTTTCTAGCAAAAGGAGCAAGGGTTAATCCAGCAGTATTAGGATTAGAAATTCCTAAACACGCAAGAAATAAAAACAACATCGTGATTGTTCCATATAAACCTAGTAGATCATTTACTGATAGAAGTAGAAATAACGATACAATAAACGTTTGCGAAATTAATGCACCAAAAATCATTTGCTCGCTATTAAACTTGCGTAACAGTAATGAATTCAATTGACTAGCACTTATAAAACTTAAAGACATAAAAGCAAAAATCCAACCGTAAGTCTTTGCATCTACTTTAAATATATCCATGAATAGGATAGGAGAGGCAGCGACATACGTAAATAAACCAGAGAAAGCAATTGCACCTGCAAAAGCATAAGTATAAAATTGAGGCTCTTTTAGAATACTAATAAAATTAGTAATAATTGGTTTTGGTTTTAACGAAATTGAAGTATCTGGTAGATAGGTGTTTGGTAAAATTAATTGCGCTGCAATCATAATAACTATTCCCATGCACATCAATATAAAAAATACAGTATGCCAACCATAATCTGCAGTTACATAACCACCAATTGTTGGCGCTAACATTGGCGAGAGCCCAACAACTAACATTAATAATGAGAATACTTTTGGAATATCTTTAACTGGAAATAAATCACGCACCATCGATACTGAAGCGACTGTTGCAGCACAACTACCCACAGCTTGAATGAATCGTAAACCAATAAAAGTATCAATATCAGTAACAAAAACGCAGCCTAAAGAAGCTAAAATATAAACTAATAGTCCAATAAATAAAGGTTTCTTTCTCCCAAAACGATCTAATAATGGTCCGTATAATAATTGTCCTGCAGATATACCAATGAAATAACTCGATAATGTCATAGACACATTAGCAACTGTCGTGTTTAAATCCTTTGCAATTCCAGAAAATCCTGGTAAATACATATCAATTGAAAATGGTCCTAATGCAGTTAACGAACCTAAAATTAGGATTAACTTAATATATCTCTTTCTGGACATCGCGGTATTATTGTTCAAAGCAGCTGTTTTAATTTTTTGCAAAGGTAAATTAATTAAATCGGTCATTGAAACTTAAAAGCCTTATAGAAAGTTAAAACTTATTCTTTCAGGAATTCTAATTTTTAATGATGAGCATAAAGCCTGAAATAAAAAGTAAACCTAGAATGAATTTCTTCAAAAATTCTTCATTCAATTTGAGATAAACCATCTTTCCCAAAACTAAAGCTAGAATAAAGAAGGGAAGAACGTATAAAGAGTTAATCAACTCACTTCTAGTTAATACTCCTTCAAAAGCTAATACAGAAATACGCATTATTGAAACAATTCCTAATATTCCAAACATCGTAGCGCGAAAAGCTTGTACCGTAGCGGTTTCGCTTTTAATAATTACTGCATACAATGGACCACCCGTTGAAAAAACTCCAGAAAAGAATCCACCAAAAAGTCCTAAAATAAATTGAACTTTAACTCCAAAACGTTTATTATTTTTATTTATTAAATTGTTTATAACAAAGAGCAAAATAAAGATTCCCAATGCTTTTTTTAAGATATTGGGTTCGCCAAATAATAAAACTATAGATCCTACTAAAACACCAATAAACGAAGTGATTGCTAGTTTTTTTAGTAATTCTTTGTCCATATTTTTCCATTCTTTATAGAAATAAATTGGCGAAGCAATCGAATAAAAAATAGATATATAACAAACTGCTTCAGCTAATGGCATTACAAAGAGTAAAAAAGGTAGAGCTACTAACGCACCAGCAAAGCCGCTAATAGTTTGAACAAAAAAACCAAAGAAAATCCCGATTATAAGTAATAATAACATTGTATCCATACTACAAAAGTAGTTCTACAGTTGATTTTATTAAAATTTAATCAATGGTTTTACTACCAATTTTCCGCTAAAAAAAAGTAATTTTGCACTAAATAAACATTAATAATGGTAGATACTATAGATTTAAAGATAATAGATAAATTGAAGCTAAATTCTAGAGCATCATTTGTTGAAATAGGCAAACAAATTGGTTTATCACCTTCCAGCGTTCGAGAACGCGTTCAAAAACTTGAAGATTCAGAAGTCATAAAGGGTTACAATATTCAGCTAGATAATAAGAAATTAGGTTTTGGTCTTGAAGTTTTTATTATGTTCAAATTGTATAGTGGAAAATTAATTCTTTTTTGTGATCACTTAAATGTATTTCCCGAAATAGCTGAAATACATAGAATTACTGGAACACACAATATTTTTATGAAAGTCATCTTAACTGATCAATTGCACCTACAGCAATTTATAGACAGACTTTTGGTTTATGGCGAGCCAACGACGCATTTAATATTATCAGATTTAAAGGACGAGTAGCTAACAAGAGTTGTAAGATGACAATATCATTATTTTAGGTCTACTTTCACTCTTTTTGGAGCTATATACAAATGAACTATAATTTATATTATGTAAAATAGAATTCATTAAAACCCTGCTGTACATATAGCAGTAACAAAAAAAAGCACCGTCTCTCGACGGTGCTTTGCCTATAAAAGTAACTCAGTTTATTTTATCATTACTGGAATATTCCATTTCTCCCAGCTAAGTGTCATTTTATTTTTTGCAATTGTGTATACCAACTTTTCTGTTGATGATTTTGCAACCTGTGGTTTAACTTTAACTCTCAGCTGATCTTCTTTTTCGTTGTACTTTCCAGATCCCCATTGTTTCGCTTCTTTGTTAAAGATGATGATACATTCTTTTGCGCTAGGAATAACAAAAAAGGAATACTTTCCAGCTGGTAGTTTTGATCCTTCTACCATAATGTCTTTAGTAGTTTCAAAAGTTGTAGCTTCATTTGCACCAGCGCGCCATACTTCATTAAAAGGAACTAATCCGCCCCAAATTTCCCTCGCTTTCACTGATGGACTACTAAAGTTGATAGTAATATCGGCACCGTTAATTTTTCCAGTTGCAACTTCTTTGCTACTAGCTGGTTTGGCTTGTGCGTTCATAAAATTTACAATAAGCAGTGCAATAAGTGAAAAATGTAATTTTCTGATTAACTTCATGATTTAAAATGTTTTAGTTTGATAAATAAAAGTAAATAATGTTGTTCCAAATACTTATAAATCTCAATTTTTTTAGGAAAAAATTAAGCATTGTACAATTAACCTATTTTGCTTGAGTTATGATAGTGATATAATTTTAATTTCGTTATTTTTACAAAAACATACCTTATTTACTTACACGATATGAATACTATTGCTGAACACATTGCTGATTTTTTAAAGGAATACGCTCCTTTTAATCATTTGACTTTTGAAGAATTATCTGAAATAGCCACTAGCATACGTGTTGTAAATCTTGAAAAACATAAAATATTATTTCAAGTCAATGATGTTTTGCATGATAGTTTTTACGTTGTTGCAAGTGGTATTATATCGTTATCAGTCATAGCTGATTCTGAAGAGACATTATTAAACAAATGTACCGAAGGAGAAATATTTGGAATACGTCCTTTTTTTGCCAAAAATAATTACATGATGACCGCTAAGGCGCGAGAAGAAAGCATCGTCTATGCAATTCCTATTGCTATTTTTCGTCCTTTCGTAGCCAATAATTCTGATGTTTTAAATTATTTATTAGAAAGCTTTGCAGTCAATACTCGCAACCCAAAAGATAAAGAAAACCTAATCGGTAAATTAATTTCTGATAATGTTTACTATTCTGGAGAAAAATCAGAAATGCAATATTTTCAATCTTTATCGTACAACACTTCGCCATTAAAAACCAATAGTTCTGCGATCGTTCAAGATGTTGCACAAATAATGACGGAAAGTTTGAAAAACAATATCGTAGTTTGCGATAACAACAATCCTATAGGAATTATTACCGATACGGACATGCGTTCTAAGATAGCAACTGGTCGCTATCCAATTACTACCACAGTTGATAAAATAATGTCGGCTCCAGTTATTACCGTTATGGAAAATGTCTCTTTGGCGGAAGCCCAATTATTGATGTTAAAATATAACGTAACGCACTTATGTGTTACTAAAGACGGTACTGATAAATCAAATATAAAAGGTATTATTAGCGAAAATGATTTAATAATTGCCCAAGCTAGTAATCCAGGTGTTTTAATCAAAGAAATTAAACGTTGTCAAGCTCCAAAAGAATTAAAGCAAATTAGAGATCGTTTAACCGATTTAATTCAGACTTCGATAACTAAAAATATTCCAGTTTCACACATTTTTAATATTGCTAGTGAAATCAATTTGGCTATCATCAAGCGTTCTGTAGAATTATCGATTTTAGACTTAGGCTCACCTCCTGCTCGCTTTGCATGGCTAAGTATAGGTAGTCAAGGTCGTAAAGAGCAACTACTATTAACCGATCAAGATAGTATTCTTATTTTCGAAGATGTTTCAGCCGATAAATACCGCGAAGTGAAAGATTACTTCCTGAAATTAGGTAAAAAAACAACGACGACTCTTGAAGAAATAGGTTATACCCTATGTCCTAATGGACACATGGGAAGCAATACGCAATGGTGTAAATCATTGACGGACTGGATTAAACAGTATGACAATTGGATGAATACTCCAGGTGAAAATAGTAACGAAATAAGTAGTATTTTCTTTGATTACGAAATCGCTTTTGGTGAACAAAAAATTGAAGATACAATAAGCGATGTCGTTTATAAGAATGCAAAAAATAATATTTTATTTTTTGACTTCCTAGGAAATGATGCCTTAAGAAAAAATTCTCCTCTTAGTTTTTTCAAAAACTTTAATGTCGAAGATGAAGGTCCAAATAAAAATAAATTTGATATAAAAACTCGAGCGATATTGCCATTAGTTGATGGTGCTCGTCTCTTTGCTTTAAATTTTGAAGTTAGAGGAATAAACAATACATATCAAAGATTCAAGCAGTTTGCGATCAATGATCCGCGACACGCAGAGATTTATTTGAATTGCGGAGAAGCATTTTTAACTTTGTCAAAATTTAGAACATTAGAAGGTTTGAAAAATGATAGTTCAGGCCAATTCATTAATCTCGATGAATTATCTAAACTTGATCGCGACAAACTAAAAAGTGCATTAGCACCAATGAGGGAATTAGAGGAACTAATTAAAAGTAAATTTAAACTAACTCAATTTTCATAACTATGTTAGACTGGTTAAAAAATATTAGCAAAGAACATCCAGAATTTTGGAAGAGCTACCTATCAAAATTTGATGAGAAATCATCTCGATACGTGGTATTGTCAACTGAAACTTCAGGTTTGAGCGCTATAAAAGATGTAATCTTATCAATAGGTGCCTTTGCTGTGGTTGATGACAGTATTAGAATTGGAGATAGTTTTGAGGCCGTTTTATTGCAATATAAATTTTTTCACGACAACGGAATTCTGAATGAATTTTTAGTAGAAAGTAAAATGAAAAAATTTCCGGAACCGGAAGCAATTCAAAACTTTATTGAATTCATAGGAAATGCAGTTTTAGTGGGACATCACGTAGATTTTGACGTAGAAATAATCAATACAGCCTTAGATCGTTTGGGTTGCGGAAGATTAAAAAATGAAGCACTCGATATCGATGTGATGCATAGGAAGTTGCATGATATAAATGACAGACAGTTTTCATTAGACGAACTTTGTAAAACTTACAATGTGCCTATAAGCGAAAGAAATTCTTCAGCAGAGGATGCTTACAAGACAGCTTTATTATTTTTGAAGTTGAAATCGAGATTGGGAATAAAATAGTACTTGCAAAAAATCAGTATTCAAACTTCAATGCGATTCCTTTCCAAAAACGGCCGTGATGCGTTATAGAAACCACTCTTTTAAATGATGAATTTTGGTTCTCTAAAAAAGGAATACCGTCTACCTTAATGATTTTATCTTCAATTTCGATAGGTTCTATTTTGTTAAAAAAATCCTGCTGACTAACTGCGATTGTGTAGACAAAATCTTCTGAAAATAGCGTTTTAGTAAAATATTCAAAACCTTTGCAAGAAACAGTTCCTATATTCTCAGATTCATAACTACATTCAAGCTTTAAAGGAATAAAGGCTCGAATACCAGTTTCTCTATTATAAATTTTATACGCGGCCTCTTTCCTACTCCATAAATTCCAAACCATTAACTCAGGATTTTGAGCGTTATTTATATGATGCTGTTCTTGCTGCGTGAATATTTTTTCAAGATATCCTTTTCGGCGCCAATTGCTTTGCTTTTTGGCTAAAGCCAAATCAACGATATCGTTTCCAATCATATTTGAAAAATTAAAATTCTAATTTTTCTCTGCTAATTTACTTGCAATAATTTCCATTGCTGCTTTAACATTTATCATTCGCTCCATAGCATCGTTGTCAATTTCGATATTATATTTCTCTTCAATATCAAGAATGACATCTACTAAATTAGCTGAATTTATTTTCAAATCACTTATGAAATCAGTGTCTTCTGTTAATGCATCAAACGCAGTTTGATCTTGAATATAAGGTTTTACAATTTCTTTTAATTGATCTATAACTTTTTGCTTATCCATTTTAATTTGCTGATTTTTCACTAAAGTAAAGGTTTTATTTTTAATTACTATAGCCTTATTTTCTATTTCTATTTTATAAACTTTTTAAAAATCACACAGCCATTCACGTCTCCGAAACCAAAACTAGCTTTAGCCACAATCTGAATATCTTTGTGGATTAACTTCATTGGTATTTGCGATTCATCTATTATTGCAGTGATATCGGGATTCAAGTCTTCGCAATTGATATTTGGAAAAATAATACCTTGATGTAATTGCAATACTGCAGCAACACTCTCAATACTTCCAGCTCCTGATAAGCAGTGGCCAACCATTGATTTTAATGAATTTATGTATGGAAAATGTTTTCCTTTTCTATTTAATGCTTCACTCCAGTTTTGAATTTCTAAACTATCCTTAGAGGTCGCAGTCAAATGTCCATTAATCACGTCGATTTCATTAGCATTTACTCCAGCGTTTAAAAGCGCATCATTAATACATTTTTTAACTGCAACTGGGTTTGGCGCCGTCATAGTGCCGAGTCCGCGTTGACCTCCAGAATTTACATTTCCTCCTAAAATTTCAGCGTAAATTGTAGCGCCACGTTTCAAAGCGCTTTCTAAATCTTCGATAACCATTGCTCCTGCGCCACTTCCTGGAACAAATCCAGAGGCAGTTGCGCTCATGGGTCTCGAACCTTCTTCAGGCGATTGATTGTGTTTAAAAGTACAAACTCGCATAGCATCAAAACCACCCCAGATATAAGGGCCAGAATCGCTAGTACTTCCTGCTACTATTCGTTTAGCTTGACCTAATTTAATTCTTTCGTATGCCATCAAGATACTTTCGGTACCCGTTGTGCAAGCAGAAGAATTTGTTGTGACTTGGTTACCCAAACCTAATTTTCCACCTAAATAAGCGCTAACACCACTATTCATTGTTTGCGCGACGGCTGTACTTCCCAAACGTCTCGTTTGGAGATCGTCAATTTTATAAATGCTCTCTCGAAATTTATCAATTCCAGAAGTTCCAGTTCCAAATATAGTTCCGCTATCCCAATCAGGTTCTTTATTATTTTCTATAGCTAAACCTGCATCTTTCCATGCATCAATTCCTGCAATAACACCGTATAGAATCCCAGACGAATTAAAATTGCGCAGTTCTAACTCTGAAAAATAATTCAAAGATAATTCTGTAGAAATTTCAGGTTTTCCTGATATCTGACATGAAAACTGCAAGCGCTCCAATTCAGAATCGTGCTTTATTCCTGATAAACCATTTTTTATGGCGTCAGTGAATGCGTCAAGCCCTACTCCATTTGGTGCAACTACTCCTAGTCCCGTTATTACTACTCTTCTATTCATTTGTGAATACAGTTTAAAAGACAATTTAAAAATTAATAATGTTCTATCTAAAATTAATTTTAATCGAATAATAAAAATAATGGTTTAATATTATGCAAATTAAACGAGCATTCCAGCAATTGTTCCTGTACAAACTACTTCATTATTGTGGTTTTTCATTATTACTTTACATTTTAATTTTCCAAATCTAAAATATACTTTTTCTGAAATTACTCTTACTTTTTCGTTAGGAAATACTGGTTTTAAAAATTCAATATCAGTTGATGTTAAGGCAATTGAATTACTTTTACTTACTTCTTTATTTAATATGAATATCCCCAAGCAAACGAGACCAATTTGAGCCATTGTTTCGGTTAAAATAACTCCAGGGGTTATGGGATTATCTTTAAAATGTCCTTTATAAAATTCGAGGTTTTCATCGAAAGTGTAATTCCCTTCCACCCCATTTTCATCAAGATGAGTTATTTCATCAACAAACAAAAATGGTTTTGAATACGGTAATTTTGAAATAATATCTTGATAATTCAGCATTTTAAATATTTCATTTTTTATAATGTGATTACAAAAATTAAGTTCAGTACTTTTTCTGTAATCTGTACGAACTAATTTTCTTTCTAAAACTGCAGTAAAACACGTTGCGCTGAAAATCCTGGACCAAAGCTCAACATAAGTCCTCTTGTTCCTTTTTCTGGTTTATCATCCATAATACGCTCTAAAACATACAAAACTGTAGCGCTTGACATATTGCCGTAAAGTCTAAGCACTTCTTTAGTATCATTTATATTTTTGCCCATGTCAGAAAATAAAGCTTCGACAGTTTGCACAATTTTTTTACCACCTGGATGAAAAATTAAGTGATCAATTTGCGAAATATCTAATTGATTTTTTTCCAGAAAAGGATTAATTATTGCAGGAAAATGCGAAGAAATAGTTTCAGGGACCTCTATATCTAATACCATCTGCAAACCAGAATTAGTAAGTTTGAAACCCATCATGTCTATGTTGTCATAGAAATGATACATTTCTTCAGCTACTATTTCAGGACCATCGTCATCTTTATGTGAAGAAAGCAAGACACAAGCAGCTCCATCACCAAAAATAGCGGCGCTTACTATATTAGCCATAGAGTAATCATCTAATTGAAAAGTTGCTGTTGGACTTTCGACAGCAATTACGGCAGCACGTTTACCAGGATTTGCTTTCAAGAAGTTTTTAGCATAAATAATCCCCGAAACACCTGCAGCACAACCCATCTCAGTAACAGGAAGGCGTACAATATCTTGGCGCAATTTTAATTTATTAATTAAGTAGGCATCAAGCGAAGGAATCATAATTCCAGTGCAGCTTACCGTGATTATGAAATCTAAATCTTCCGGCATCCATTTTGCCTTTGCTAGCGCTTTTTCTAATACTTTTTCACCTAAATCAATTACTTCGCGTACATAAATATCATTTCTTTCTTCAAAAGAAGTTTTGGTAAATACTTCGATTGGATCCATTATGGAATATCGTTTATCTACAGCGGCTCCTTCAAATATTTTTTTTACTTTTCGAATGAAACGCTCGTCTTGACCTTCTAACCACGCATCAAGAAACGGAATGATCTCGTCAGTATTTCTAGAATATTTTGGTAACTGTTTTGTTACTGTTTTTATCTTTACACTCATAATTTTGAAATTATCCATTGGTATCTAAACGCCCATTTCCAATGAATTTTATAATGGGTAAAATTTAATTTTTTACAAAAAGTTACTAATTCTTCTTTTTTAAATCCTCTTAAAATCGAAGTTAGTCCATCTTCTCTTGACATATCGTTCAAATTAAAAACAAAGCATAAAGCTTGAAATAAACGGTAAGCGAAAGCGCTTCTTTGTAAATCGTTTATAACAATTCCTATAGTTGCATTTGAATAAAAAGTTTGTAATAAGTCAACTATTTCGTCATCTTTAAAATGATGTAAAGTCAATGTGCACAATACAATATCATATTTCATTTCGCGGAATTCTTCATCGAAAATGTCTTGACAACTATAACTAATATTCTTGTAGTTTTCTGATAATTTTATTGCGTGCGATATTGTAAATTTATTTGCATCTATTCCTAAAAGTTTAAATTTAATGTTTTTTTCCAAACCAAATTCAGCTAGAGTACGCAACATATCACCGTTTCCACAACCTATATCTACAATTACAATTTCTCTATCTTTTGCATCTGCAGGAAGTAAATCTTTCACTCCTTCTAATGTAAGTTTGTTTCCTCCTAAAAGCTGATTGATTTTGGCAATTTTATCTAAAGCATCTCTCAAAATTTCACCCTCCATTGCAAAATCGTCCATTATCTCTGGATCATCAGTTCTATATCTCGTATCTATTGCCATCTAAATTGGTTTTCCATGCGTTTTTTTTATGATCATTGGTAACAAAAAAGGAAATAAAATTAAAAACTTAAGTACAAATTGTGCTGTCTTTTCATGTTGCAGTAATTTTCCTAATGTACGTCCTACTTTTAGTCTACTTTTAAAATTCTTGTTCCAATCTAGCCTATAATTATTTTCTAAGGTAGACCTATTTATTCTATTTTCAAGAAACTGAATTGAATTTTCTGCTGCTAATTTTGCGCTGTGAATGGCCATAGCCATACCGTTACCGCAAAGCGGATGAATTAATCCCGCTGTATCACCAATCATTAGAATATGATTTTCTACACTTTTTTTCTCTTCAAAAGAAACTTGACTGATCGTTAACGGTTTTTCAAATTGTATACTTCCAGCTCTAAATATTTCTTTTAAAATCGGATTTTTGCAAACGATGTTTTCCTGATAATCATCGATAGATTTATAGCTTTTAAAGGTCTCGTAATTAGCTAAATAACAAATGTTTACTAAATCATTTTCGACCTTAGAAACTCCGCAATATCCACCTTTAAAATGATGCAGTCCTACAACATCATCTGGAAAATCTAATTTGTAATGTGCTTTAACGCCAAGCCAGTTGGACTGTTTTTGAATAAATTTTCGTTTTAATTTGATGTCTAAGTTTGATCTTTTTCCAAATGCACCAAGAACAATTGACGCACTATAATGAGCAGTATTTGTAGTAACTTTAAATACATCATCTGAGAAATCAATATTTAAAACAGTCTCTTGAATCACTTGACAACCAATGCTTCTCGCATAATTATAAAGATATAAATCTAATGCATAACGACTGATCCCTATTCCACCTAATGGTAATACAGTGTTAATCGTTTTTCCTGAGACTAAAGAGAATGATAGTTTTTCAATATGTTTTGGAAGAAGTGACTCAATGTCTAAACCTAGATATTCTAAATATGGCAAAACTTCTTTAGAGATATATTCTCCGCACACCTTATGTTTAGGAAAGTCATTTTTCTCAATCACTAAAACAGTATAATTTTTCTTTCGAAGATGAATAGCTGCAGTAAGCCCAGCTAATCCACCACCAACAATCACTATAGTTTTTTGTGCCATATCTCGTAAATTTAGCAATTTAACAGACTAATAACATAATAACTGTATTAAATTTTTAATACTTTTTGTAATAAAAATTTAAAATGCTAGATTTGTTTACTAATGAGAATTAAAAATATAAAAAGTGCCTTACTAATTTTCCCCGTAATTTTTCTGGGAATCTACTTTTGCGCGGGAATTTTTTTTGATTCAAATTTAGTCGTTTATATCAAACCACTTATCATACCCTCATTCTTAGTTTACGCATTAGTTAATAATTATAATAAACTCACTCCTAACTATATTTTATTTGTCGTTCTATTTTATTTGAATGAATTGCTGATTTTATTTTGGGAAGATTCGGTGCAGTTATTTAGAGCAGCTTTGCTAGCCTCTATTTTTTGTTACCTATCATTAATCAGTTTAGGGTATAAGTCAATAAAAAGTTTAAAATTATATACCCCTCCAAACGGATTTACACTATTTATTCTAGCTTTAAACGCTGTTTTTTTAATAGCTATAATGTATATTTTAATATCGGCAATAGGAGACCTTTATCTGAATGTTATATTAATTTTTAATGCACTTGTAACTATACTTTTAGCTATTACTGCTGTTTTATATTTAGGAAAATTTGCGAATAAAAAAGCATATTACTATTTTTTTGGGGCAATAGCCTTGATATTTAATGATGTTTTTGCTGCGATTGGTACTTACTTTGTTGAAAATGTGGTGTTAAACACTTTTGATAGACTACTACATTTCATTTCGTTTTATCTTATTTATCTTTTTGTGATAACAGACAAAAAAAAGGTTGGAAATCATATCACTGATTCCCAACCTCAATTTTAAATAATACTTTATTCTTTCTTAAATCTTACCTTCTTTTATTTCTTCTACAATTTCAGGATTTAATAAAGTTGAAATATCACCAAAATTAGAATAATCTCCCTCTGCAATTTTTCTAAGAATTCGTCTCATAATCTTACCAGAACGCGTTTTAGGTAATCCAGAAACAAACTGAATTTTATCTAATTTAGCAATTGGACCAATATGATCAGAAATAAGTTGGTTAATTTCCTTAGTTAAATTCTCTCTTACACGATACTCTCCAGTCTCTTTTAAGATAACAAAACCATAAAGAGCATTTCCTTTTATATCATGAGGAAAACCTACAATAGCACTTTCTGCAACTGCTGGATGTTCGTTGATTGCATCCTCAATTGGTGCAGTTCCTAGATTATGTCCAGAAACAATTACAACATCATCTACGCGTCCAGTAATTCGGTAGTAGCCCACTTCATCTCTTAATGCGCCATCTCCTGTAAAATATTTACCTGGAAAAGCAGAGAAATAAGTGTCTTTATAACGCTGATGATCTCCCCAAATAGTTCTTGCGATTCCTGGCCATGGAAATTTAATACATAAACTTCCTGTAACTTGATTTCCTTCTATTTCGTTGCGTTTATCATCCATTAAAACGGGCTGCACTCCAGGTAATGGTAGAGAAGCGTATGTTGGTTTTGTGGGTGTAACAAATGCTAGTGGTGAAATAAGAATTCCTCCAGTTTCAGTTTGCCACCAAGTATCTACTAAAGGACATCTTTTACCTCCAACATGGTCGTTGTACCAATGCCAAGCTTCTTCATTAATAGGCTCTCCTACAGAACCAATTACTTTTAATGACTTAAGTTCATATTTTTGAACGTACTCCAAATTCTCTTTCGCTAAAGCGCGAATAGCAGTTGGAGCAGTATAAAACTGTGTGATTTTATGTTTTTCGATTATTTCCCAAAAACGGCTAAAATCAGGATAAGAAGGAACACCTTCAAAGATTACTGTTGTCGCTCCATTCAATAATGGTCCATAAAGTATGTACGAATGCCCAGTAATCCAACCGATATCAGCCGTACACCAGAAAATATCATTGTCCTCGTAGTTAAAAACATTTTTAAAGGTGTAAGCACTGTAAACCATATAACCTGCAGTGGTGTGAACCATTCCTTTTGGCTTTCCAGTTGAGCCAGAAGTGTAAAGAATAAATAATGGATCTTCAGCATCCATTATTTCTGCAACATTATTATCCGTTGCTGAGTCTAAAAGTGGTTGTAACCATTGGTCACGACCTTCTTTCATAGTAATTTCAGAGTTTATTCTTTTTACTACTAACACATTTTCGACGCAAGAACATTTTTCTAAGGCTTCATCAACTATTCCTTTTAGATCAATTGTTTTACTACCCCTATACCCACCATCTGATGTGATAACCATTTTACACTCACTATCGTTGATACGGCTGGCTATAGCTGATGCTGAAAATCCAGCAAATACAACAGAGTGAACTGCTCCTATTCTAGCGCAAGCTAAAGTCGTAATGGCTAATTCAGGAATCATTGGTAAATAAATACAAACGCGATCTCCTTTTTTAATTCCTTGGTCACGTAATACATTTGCCATTTTACATACGCGCTCGTGTAATTCATTATACGTTATATGCAATGCCTCTTCCGAAGGATCATTAGGTTCAAAAATTATTGCAGTCTTATCTCCTTTTTTAGCTAAATGTCTATCTATACAGTTTTTAACGATGTTTACTTTTGCTCCGGTAAACCATTTGATATCGGCTTCTACCATATCAAATTCTACAACTTTATCCCATTGCTGGTACCAAGTGAAATTTTCTTGTGCAATTTTACCCCAGAATTTTCTAGGCTCACGAACTGATTTATTGTAGTGTTTAAAATACTGTTCTAAATTTTCTATTTTATAGTAGCTCATGTTTAATTTTTTTTATAAAAGTATTAAATCTCTCTGTATTCTTAAAACTATTTACATTATTAATAAGCACATAAAAAAACACATAATGAATAAAAATCATAGTTTTTATGCTAATTCATCTAAAATTTAGGTTTGTTCGAAAAAAATAGAAATAAAAAAAACGAGAAAGATTTACTCCTTCCCGTTTTTCTAATAACAAAATTGAAAACCTAGTATTTAGTAACAGTAAGTATCATCTAAATCATAATTAACCACTAATTTAATTTAAAACAAGAACACTTATTACCAAAAATTTTAAAATTGAAATTCTATAAAAGAAACTCAATTATTGCATTAATTATGTACTATTCTAAAAAATAAGGGATCAATTCACTTAACTCTATCCTCATATAAAGTCAAGTGAATGTAAAAGCAATCTACTTCATTTTTAACCCTTTAATAAATTTTAACTAATTCAAAATAATATTAAATTAAATGAGATAGTGCTAATCCCTAAAACAAATATTTAAAATTCCTTTCTAAGGAAATTATCCAATTTTCTTCATCGCAGTCATCGATTCTCTCAACCATTCACCAACTTCTTCAATTGGATGTTGACGGATGCTTTTATTCACTGCAATCAATACTGCATTCTCAACTCCATTTGATTTTGAAAATGGTTTACCAATAACATTAGTATCAACTGTTTTCATAAAGTCAGTTAATAATGGTTTACAAGCGTGGTCAAATAAATAACAACCATATTCTGCTGTATCAGAAATTATTCTATTCATTTCGTACAATTTCTTTCTCGCAACAGTATTTGCAATTAAAGGAAGCTCGTGCAAAGATTCATAATAAGCTGATTCTTCAATAATTCCGGATTGAGTCATCGTTTCAAAAGCTAGTTCTACTCCTGCTTTTACCATTGCAATCATTAAAACTCCATTGTCAAAATACTCTTGCTCTGAAATATCTGCCGTAGTTGGCGCTGTTTTTTCAAAATTAGTTTCTGCAGTTGCAGCTCTCCACGTTAATAGATTGATATCGTCGTTCGCCCAGTCAATCATCATGTTTTTTGAAAATTCACCTGAAATAATATCATCCATGTGTTTTTGAAACAATGGACGCATAATATCTTTTAATTCATCTGCTAATTCGTACGCTTCAATTTTTGCAGGATTAGACAAACGATCCATCATATTAGTTATTCCACCATGTTTCAAAGCTTCGGTTACTGTCTCCCAACCAAATTGTATTAATTTAGAAGCATAAGCTGGTTCAATTCCTTTTTCGACCATTTTGTCAAAACATAATATAGAGCCTGTTTGTAACATGCCACAAAGAATAGTTTGTTCACCCATTAAATCTGATTTTACTTCAGCAACAAATGAAGAATTTAAAACTCCTGCTTTATGACCTCCAGTAGCAACTGCGTATGCTTTTGCTTGTTCGAATCCAACTCCGTTAGGATCGTTTTCTGGGTGAACTGCAATTAAAGTTGGCACTCCAAAACCTCTTTTATATTCTTCTCTTACTTCAGAACCTGGACATTTTGGCGCACACATAATTACCGTAATATCTTTGCGAACTTGCATTCCTTCTTCCACAATATTGAATCCATGTGAATATGCTAGAGTAGCACCGTTTTTCATTAATGGCATAATTGCATTAACAACAGCAGTATGCTGTTTATCTGGAGTTAGATTACAAACTAAATCTGCTGAAGGAATTAATTCCTCGTATGTTCCAACTTTGAATCCATTATCAAAAGCATTTTTAAAAGAAGCTCTTTTCTCTGAAATTGCATCTGCTCTTAAAGCGTAAGATATATCTAATCCAGAATCTCTCATGTTTAATCCTTGGTTCAAACCTTGAGCTCCACAACCAACTATGACTACTTTTTTTCCTGCTAAAGCTTTTGTTCCATCTACAAATTCTGATTGGTCCATAAATTTACAAACGCCTAATTGCTCTAATTGTAATCTAAGTGGTAATGAATTGAAATAATTTGCCATTGTATACTTTTTAATGATTTTTTAATTTTTATTTGAAGTGACTTTATTCGAAAAGAGAAAGTCTAATTTTTATTTTAATGCTTCTAACATCGTTGATATTTCCATTTTTTGTTTCGATACCGAAATTCTTCCAGAACGAACAAACTGCATAATCCCAAAAGGTTTCAACTTTTTGTATAATTCCTCTATTTCTGCTCGTTGACCTGAAATTGAAATCACAAAAAAGTCTCTCGCAACAGTCACAATTTCTGAATGACTTTCCTTAATTATATTTTGAATTTCTCTTTCGTCAAAAAGTAAACTAGATTCTATTTTGAATAAAGCATTTTCCAAGAAAATAGTTTCTTCATCAATATGATAAAAAGCTTTTATAACCTCTATTTGCTTTTCTATTTGTCCGACTATGTTTTGCACCCATTTTTCAGTAGTATCAACCACAATGATAAATCTTGAAACATTTTCTATTTCAGATTCAGATACATTTAAACTTAAGATATTGATATGGCGCTTCAAGAATATTCCAGATATTCTATTCAATAAGCCCACATTGTTTTCTGAATAAACAGAAATGGTGAATGTTTTATTTTCCATAATATTAACTTAATCGGATATCAGAAACCGATGCTCCTGTTGGAATCATTGGGAATACGTTATTTTCTTTTTCTACCATTACCTCTAAGAAATAAGATTCTTTAGAAGCCATCATTTCTGCGACAGCGGCATCAAGATCTTCGCGTTTAGTGACTTTTTTAGCTTTGATGTAATACCCTTCAGCGATAGCAATAAAATTAGGATTTGTCATTTCTGTAGAAGCGTAACGCTTATCAAAAAACAGTTGTTGCCACTGACGAACCATTCCTAAAAACTCGTTATTTAGCACTACAATTTTTACAGGAACTTTAGTTTGGAAAATTGTACCCAGTTCTTGAATTGTCATTTGGAAACCACCATCTCCTATTATAGCGACCACTTCACGATCAGGCATTCCCATTTTAGCGCCAATAGCTGCTGGTAAAGCAAATCCCATTGTCCCTAAACCACCTGAAGTTACATTACTTTTTGTAGTATTAAATTTTGCATAACGGCAAGCAAACATTTGATGTTGCCCCACATCTGAAACCATAATTGCATCACCTTTTGAGTGCTTATTAATCATTTCAATAGTTTCTCCCATCGAAATACCTTTACCATTTGTTGGAGCTAACTCCTCATTGATAACTTGATCTAATTCAATTTGATATTTCTCCTTAAACTCATTGTGCCAAGATTCGTGCACATTATTTTCGATTAAGGGAAGTAATGCAGTTAATGATTCTTTTAAGTCAGCTAAAACTGCTACTGTAGTTTTTACATTTTTATCAATTTCAGCAGGATCAATTTCAAGGTGAATTACTTTAGCTTGTTTCGCGTAAGTAGCTAAATTTCCAGTAACGCGATCATCAAAACGCATTCCTAATGCAATCAATACATCGCATTCATTTGTTAAAACATTTGGGCCGTAATTTCCATGCATTCCAACCATTCCAACATTAAGTGGATGGTCAGTAGGCAAAGCTGAAAGACCTAAAATAGTCCACGCAGCAGGAATTCCTGATTTTTCAACTAATGCTTTTAATTCCGCTTCGGCTTCACTAAGAATGATACCTTGACCAAAAATTATAAAAGGTTTTTTTGCAGAATTTATTATTGCCGCCGCTTCTTGAACTTTTTCAAGATTCAATACTGGCTTCGGATTATAGCTTCTTATGCTTGTACATTTTTTATAGCTGAACTCGATTTCATCGAATTGAGCATTTTTAGTAATATCAATTAACACGGGACCTGGACGACCTGATTTTGCTATATAAAAAGCTTTCGCCATTATTTCTGGAATTTCAGATGCTTCCGTAATTTGATAATTCCATTTCGTAACAGGAGTTGAGATTCCTATGATATCCGTTTCTTGAAAAGCGTCAGAACCCAATAAATGTTTTCCTACTTGACCCGTAATACAAACCATTGGTGTGGAATCTATTTGAGCGTCAGCAATTCCAGTAACTAGATTAGTTGCTCCCGGTCCTGAAGTTGCAATTGCTACTCCTACTTTACCAGTTGCTCTTGCAAATCCTTGCGCAGCATGTGTTGCTCCTTGTTCATGACGTACTAAAACGTGGTGCAATTGACCTTGAAATTTATATAATTCATCGTAAACTGGCATAATCGCCCCACCGGGATAACCATAAACCAAATCTACCCCTTCTTCTAGCAAGCATCTTATTACAGCTTCAGCACCAGATATTTTATTATTTTTCATTTGATATTTGTATTTTCAAATCGTATTGAAATTTCTTTTTTTTCTTCTGCTTACTTATCTGTAACACATCCTGTTGAGGCACTTGAAACTGCTCTCGCGTATTTCAACAACACCCCTTTTGTTGCTTTTAATTCGGGTTGGACCCAAAGTGCTTTTCGAGCAGCAAATTCTTCATCAGAAATTTTAAGATTTATTGTGTTGTGTTTAGCATCAATAGTAATTACATCTCCGTTCTTGACGAGTGCTATTCCTCCACCATCAAAAGCTTCTGGAGTAATATGTCCTACAACAAAACCATGTGTACCTCCAGAAAATCTACCGTCAGTAATTAAAGCAACTGAATTTCCGAGTCCAGCGCCCATAATCGCAGAAGTTGGTTTTAACATTTCTGGCATTCCTGGACCACCTTTTGGACCACAATTTCTGATAACAACTACATTACCTGGATGAACTAAACCACTTTGAATTCCGGGAATAACTTCAAATTCACTTTCGAAAACGATAGCTTCACCTTCAAAAAATTCTCCTTCATTACCACTAATTTTAGCTACTGAACCTTCCTCAGCTAAATTTCCGTACAAAATCTGAATGTTACCTGTCGGTTTTAAAGCTTTCTGAATTTCGTGAATCACATCTTGTCCATCACTTAAATCAGGAACCGATGCTAAATTTTCTGCTACTGTTTTTCCGGTAACCGTTAAACATTCGCCATGAAGTAAACCCTCTTTCAATAAATATTTCATCACCGCTGGAACGCCACCTACTTGATGTAAATCTTCCATCATGTATTTACCACTTGGCTTTAAATCAGCTAAAACAGGTGTTTTATTACTTATATCTTGGAAATCTTTTAACGTAATTTCGATATCTACAGAATGCGCCATTGCTATAATATGCATTACGGCATTTGTTGAACCACCTAAAACCGCTACCATCATAATCGCATTTTCAAAAGCTTTGCGAGTCATAATATCCATAGGTTTGATATCTTTTTCTAACAATAGTCGTATCGCTTGACCAGCATCAACGCACTCTTGTTTTTTCTCATCACTTAAAGCAGGATTTGATGAACTGTATGGCAAACTCATTCCTAATGCTTCAATTGCCGATGCCATTGTATTAGCGGTGTACATTCCACCGCAAGCTCCAGCACCTGGACAAGCATTTTGAACTACGCCTTTAAAATCTTCGTCGGTTATAGTATTATTAAATTTCTTTCCTAATGCTTCAAAAGCAGAAACAATATTTAGAGATTCACCTTTCCATTTCCCAGAATGAATTGTTCCTCCGTAAACCATTATAGCAGGGCGATTTACTCTACCCATTGCGATTATTGCACCTGGCATATTTTTATCGCAACCTGGAATTGCAATCATACTATCGTACCATTGTGCACCCATTACAGTTTCAATAGAATCAGCAATTACGTCTCTTGAAACTAGTGAGAAACGCATTCCTTCTGTCCCATTTGAAATCCCGTCACTGACTCCAATAGTATTAAAAATTAAACCAACTAAATCTGCATTCCAAACTCCCTTTTTAACATCTTTTGCAAGATCATTTAGATGCATATTACAAGTATTCCCTTCATAACCCATGCTCACAATTCCCACTTGTGCTTTCTTCAAATCATCTTCAGTTAGACCTATTCCGTAGAGCATTGCTTGAGCAGCAGGTTGTGTCACGTCTTGAGTTATTGTTTTACTATACTTGTTTAATTCCATTGTGTTGTTATTTGTCTAATTTTTAATTTATTCCAAAAAAAAACCTCCCAATTTACGGGAGGTTTTAAATATATTTTAATTTATATCTATACCATTTCCCCTGCGCTTGTGTTTACCACAACGACATTAATAATTAGAGAAATAATAATTGAATTTTGCATTTTAATCTTTTATTTACTCTGCGAAAGTAGGACTACTTAAGTAATAAAAAAAACAAAATCTCAATTTTTAAGAAAATCTCAATTATTAATATACTTTTTTAACAATTTAATCTTAAACAATCGTTGATTGTCCGATATATACATTATCGCTTTTAAAATACAAGTCGTCTTTACTCAAAATGTAATTTGAAATAAAATCTCCTACCTCATTTGTTCCAAATTTTGAATAAGGATTTAAGTCTGCCGTCACCACATTTAATTCGATTGCTTTATGAACAGCTTCGTACACTTTTTCAGATTCAAGATGAAGACCAAAATGTTCTAAAAGCATTGCTGCTGATAATACAGAAGCGATGGGATTAGCGATGTTTCTTCTTTTTGCTTCTGCAAAAGAGCCATGAATTGGTTCGAATAAAACACTTGAATTTCCTAATGATGCAGATGGCAATAAACCAATAGCGCCAGTTATAACACTAGCTTCATCAGATAATATATCACCAAATAAATTCTCAGTCAGTATAACGTCAAATTGCTTAGGATTAATTATTATTTGCATCGCGGCATTGTCAACTAAAAGGAATTCTAGCGCTACATCAGGATAATTTTTTGCAACTTCAGTCGCTGTTCTTCTCCATAATCGAGAAGTTTCAAGAATGCTGGCTTTATCGACAAGAGTAACTTTGTTTTTTCTTTTTTGCGCAGCTTTGAAAGCCAAATGAGAGATTCTGATAATTTCTTCTTCCGTATATTCACATAAGTCTGAAGCTACAGTTCCCTGATCATTTATCTTTTTCTCACAAAAATAAGAACCTCCAGAAATTTCTCTGAAAATTATAAAATCCGTGTCTTCAATAATTTTTCTTTTTAAGGGAGATAAATCAAGAAGGTCTTTGTAAGGTTTAATAGGTCGAATATTTGCGTACAAACCTAGTGCTTGGCGCAATTTTAGTAAACCTTGAATAGGATTTAATTTATTATTTATATCATTGTCATGCTCTGCATCGCCTACAGTTCCAAAAAGTACTGCATCAGTATTTAAGCATAAATTTAGTGTTTGTTCTGGTAGCGGATTCCCCGTTTTTTCGACAGCAATTGCCCCAATAAAAGCATCCTCAAATACAAACTCATGGTCATAAACAATAGCAATAGCATTTAATGCTTTTTTTGCTTGTAAAATAACTTCTGGACCTATCCCGTCTCCTGAAAGAACTGCTATTTTTAAATTCATAAGATTGCTTATTTTTATATTCGAATGCTACTTTTTAAATCTTGAAAACTGTATTAATTTATAATCAACTCATCTTGTATTTTACAGACCTCAATAATTTGATGAATGTCGTTGTCCACAACCTCTTTCTTAATATCTGCAAATCTTAAAAATTCTATGTAGACAATATCTAATTGAACTTTCGAAAGTTCGTAGCCTACTTTTTTAGCTCTGTATGCTAAAGCTGCTCTACCACTTCTAGCCGTTAGCACGATAGAAGACTCATTTACACCTACATCAAGAGGATCCATTATTTCATAAGTTGATCTGTTTTTTATAACGCCATCTTGATGAATTCCAGAACTATGAGCAAACGCATTAGCGCCGACAATTGCTTTATTAGGTTGAACAATCATTCCCATACTTTCAGAAACTAAACGACTCATTTCGTTTAATTGTTTTGAATCAATATCAGTATATAAATTCAAATACGGATGTTGTTTGAATATCATTACTACCTCTTCAAGCGCAGTATTTCCAGCTCTTTCTCCTATTCCGTTAATAGTGCATTCAATTTGTCTTGCTCCATTTACAGCACCAGCGATTGAGTTAGCCGTTGCCATTCCTAAATCATTATGACAATGACAAGAAAGAATAACATTCTCTATTCCCTTAACATTTTCTCTTAGATATTTTATTTTAGCGCCATATTCTTCAGGTAAACAATATCCCGTAGTATCTGGAATATTTAAAACTGTTGCACCAGATTTAATAGCTTCTTCACAAACTCTCGCTAAAAAATCGTTATCAGTTCGTCCTGCATCTTCAGCATAAAATTCTACATCTTCAACATATGATTTAGCATGTGCGACAGCATATTTTGCTCTAGCAATAACATCCTCTCTAGTGGTATTTAGTTTGTGAACAATATGTGATTCTGAAGTTCCAATTCCAGTATGGATTCTTGGTTTTTTTGCGTATTTAAGTGCTTGAGCAGCAACATCTATATCATTTTTTACAGCTCTGGTTAAACCACAAACTGTTGCGTTCTTTACAATTTTACTAATCTCTGTAACAGATAGAAAATCGCCTGGGCTAGAAACTGGAAAACCAGCTTCAATAATGTCAACACCCATCTCGTCTAAACGATTTGCTATCACTAGTTTTTGATTGGTATCTAACTTACATCCTGGGACCTGTTCTCCATCTCTCAAAGTGGTATCAAAAATTTGGACTTTCTCTCTATTCATTTTCATTTATTTAATGTAATTTCACATCTTAATAACAAAGTTATATCTGAAGGCTTTGATTATAAAACTCATTTTAACCGAATATACTATTTATAAAGCATACATAACACACTTAATGTATTGATCTTAAATGTATTACACTTCTTTAATTTACAATGGCTAACCATCAAAAAGATTTTTTATTTGTTTTAATAAAATCCCTTTCTAAGTCTGAGAAAAGGCAATTCAAGATTTTTGCGAGTAGATTAGAAACAAGTTCTAACACTAAATTTATCGAGCTTTTTAATATTCTTGATAAATCTGAAGGCTATGATGAAAAACTGATTTTAAAAAGTGGAGTTATAAAAAAAGTACAATTATCGAATCTCAAATCGTACTTATATAAACAAATTCTAGTAAGCATAAGACTGAATATTCCTAGTCAAAACATGAGGTATCAACTTCGTGAACAAATAGATTTTGCAACAATCCTATATAACAAAGGTTTGTATAAGCAAAGTCTGAAAATTCTAGATAAAACTAAAATTCTTGCATTGGAAAATGATGAGAAATTGATGGCTTATGAAATTGTAGAATTCGAAAAGTTAATCGAATCACAGTATATCACTCGAAGTATCCAAGGCCGTGCAGATGAATTAGTAGTACAAGCTAAAGAACTGAATTACCAGAATACGATTTCTAGTAAACTGTCTAATTTATCGCTGCAGCTTTACGGCATAATGTTAAAAACGGGTTACGTAAAAACAGACGAGGAATATAAATATATTGATACTTATTTTAACAAACATATCTCAAAATTAGACGAAAATAAATTTGGTTTCAGAGAGAAATATTGGTCCTACAACGCTAATCTTTGGCGCAGTTTCTTAGTACAAGATTTTTTAAGTAGTTATAAATATGCTTATAAATGGGTTACTCTTTTTTACGATCATCCAAGTATGATTTCGCTGAACCCAGTCTTCTTTCTCAAAGGAAATCACTATCTACTTGAGTCCTTATTTATGCTTAAATATAAATCTAAGTTTAAAGAGTATTTGCTAAAATTAGAAGAAACTATAAAAGATGTTAAATTTCCAGTGAATGACAACATTGCGTCTTTATCATTCTTATACTTATATAATAATAAATTAAATTATCATATTCTGGAAGGAACCTTTTCAGAGAGTGAATACCTCATTCCAGAAATTCTACATAAGTTAAATTTACATAGTGAGCATCTAGATGAGCATCACGAAATGTTATTCTTTTACAAGATCGCTAGTATTTACTTTGGAAATGAAAAGTATATCGAGTGTATTTTTTATCTAGAAAAGATAATTAGCAATAAGAATTTATCGATGCGTGAGGATTTAATGTGCTTTGCAAGACTTTTGAGTTTAATTGCGCATTACGAGTTAGGCAATGACTATTATTTAGAAAATCAGTTGAAAAATACGTACAAATTTCTTCTAAAAATGAATGATTTGCACGAAGTTCAAAAGGAAATAATGCGTTTTATGAAAAATCTAAATTCTATTTATCCAAGTGATATAAAAAAGGAGTTTATAAAAATGAGATTGCGTTTTATAGAGTTGGAAAAAAACACGTATGAGAAAAGAGCATTCTTATATCTAGACATTATCTCATGGCTGGAAAGCAAAATTGAGAATAAAAAAATAAGTGCTATTATAAAAGAGAAAGCAAAATTAAGTAATAGATAAAGAAAAAAGAGGAACTAATTGCTCCTCTTTTTTTTGTCATTATAATTCTTTCCTACCTCTGATAATATCATCAAACGCAGCACACTTAAAATATTCGTGCTCTCCATCAATTGTCATAGGAAGAAAAACGAATTCCACTTCAGATAAATCTTCTTTTAAATAAAACTGCATGTCTTCTAATTTATAAAACCATTCTGTATCAAATTGAACTTTATTAATAGTTGCATCTTTAATCAGCAACTTTTCTTTAAGAGGTTTCATAATTTTTAAATTAAGTTTCAAAATTAAAGTATCGTTAAACATTTGCCAAATTATTATACTATTTTTATCATCAAATCAAAAAAATTTGTTTTGGTTTTTCAAAAAAATAAAAATTGAATAGGAACTTTTTTAACGATCAATAAGTATACTAATAACCTTAAAAATTAAAATTATGAACGGATTTTTTAAAACAATTATAGCAGGATACGGTGCCAAAAAATTAGGTGGCGGATGCTTCGGAACAATTATATTCTTTATAATTATTTACTGGATATTAGGTTATTTTTAGAATGTAAATTCTAAACTTCCCGATTTACAATATTAATTAATACTTTAAAAGCTCTTTAAGATCATTTTCGAATCTGCCTTTTGGCAAATACTGATCTTCAAGGGCTTTTGTAAATGGTATTGGGCTGTCTAAACTTGCCACGCGCTTTACTGGAGCATCTAAGTACTTAAAGCAATTTTCCATAATCATCGCTGATATATCGCTAGCCAATCCTCCGAACATGCTGTCCTCTTGATATATAATTACTCTTCCAGTCTTTTTAACTGATGCAAAAATAGCCTCGGTATCTAAAGGTTGTAACGTTCTTAGATCTAATAAATCAGCAGAAATTTGTGGATTTTTTGTCAAAGTATCTAATGCCCAATGTACAGCTGCACCAAAAGAAATAACTGTTACATCATTCCCTTCCTTTAACAAAGCTGCTTTTCCAAGTGGAATAGTGTAATAGTCATTTGGAACTTCTTGATAAACGCTTCTATATAACTGTTTGTGTTCAAAAAACATCACAGGATTAGGATCGTTAATGGAAGTATTCAATAATCCTTTTGCATCGTAAGGAAATGCCGGATAAACTACTTTTAAACCTGGAGTTTTTGTAAACCAAGCTTCATTTGTTTGCGAATGAAATGGTCCGGCTTGAGTTCCTCCACCGCACGGCATTCTAACTACAACATCTGCGTTTTCTAACCATCGGTAATGCGATTTAGCCAATAAATTTACTATTGGATTAAAACCTGTTGATACAAAATCAGCAAATTGCATTTCGACAATCGCTTTATAACCATTTATAGATAATCCCATTCCTGCAGAGACTATTGCACTTTCACAAATAGGTGTATTCCGAACTCTTTCTTTTCCAAATTGGTCCATAAAACCATCTGTAATTTTGAAGGCACCACCATAATCAGCGATGTCTTGTCCCATAATAACAGAGTTAGGATGGCGTTTCATCGACTCTCTTAAACTATTAGAAATAGCATCTATAAAACGTATATTTTCTTTTTCTTCTGAATATCTAAACTCCTCATGCTGATACGGTTTGTAAACATCTTTCAATTCATCACTATAAGTAGCTTCAATCTCTGGTTCTGCATTGGCAATAGCTAAACCTTCATCAATTTCTTTCTTAATTTCATTTCTTAAAGCCAAATCAAACTCTTCAGAAAGTACACCATTATCTTTTAAAAACTTTCTATAATTATCTACTGGATCTTTAATAGCCCACATGTCCATTAATTCTTGTGGAACATATTTAGTACCACTCGCTTCTTCATGTCCGCGCATTCTAAAAGTTTTAAACTCTAGTAAAACAGGACGTGGTCTTTCAATCATCGAAGCCTTTAGCTCTGACAAAAGATTAAAAACTTCTAATATATTATTACCGTCGATAATATGACTTTCCATTCCGTAACCAATTCCTTTATCAGCAAGATTTTCACAACGGTATTGTTCATTTGTGGGAGTAGATAATCCATAACCATTATTTTCAATAACAAACATAACTGGCAATTCCCAAACCGAAGCAATGTTTAATGCTTCATGAAAATCACCTTCACTTGTCGCTCCTTCACCTGTAAAAACAGCAGTTATTTTGCCGTTTTTCTTTAGTTTATTAGCTAATGCAATTCCGTCAGCAACTCCTAATTGAGGTCCTAAATGCGAAATCATTCCAATGATTTTATATTGCTGCGTACCGAAGTGAAAACTACGATCCCGACCTTTTGTAAAACCATTAGCTTTTCCTTGCCATTGCGAAAAAAGACGGTATAAAGGAATATTTCGACCAGTAAATACACCTAAATTTCGATGCATTGGAAGAATGTATTCATCAGTATCTAAAACAGCTGTAATTCCAACAGATATCGCTTCCTGACCTATTCCTGAAAACCATTTGGAAACCTTTCCTTGTCGGATTAGAATTAACATTTTTTCCTCTATTAGCCTAGGCTTCAGTATTCTTTTGTATAAATCTAATAATTGATTATCAGTAAGATTTTTTCTGTCAAAGGTCATTTTTTCGATATTTTGGTGTAGTTCAAAGATAAAAAAATATAACAGTTTCACTATAAATTGTTATATTTTTTTATTTTAATAATTGTTTTAAAAATTTGGAATTAAAATTATTCTTTATCTTTGTGTTTACAAGATTTATCTCTTGTAATTTATTAAATAAAATAGATATGCAAAACATTCCTAGTGTTGACTTGCGTGATTTCCTTTCGGATGACCCGAAACGTAAACAAAAATTTGTAAATGAAATCGGAAGTGCTTTTGAAGACATTGGCTTTGTAGCACTCAAAGGGCATTTTTTAAACGACCAACTTGTTGATGAATTGTATGGTGAAATTAGAAATTTTTTCGCTTTACCATTACAAACAAAACACAGTTATGAAATTCCAGGAATTGGTGGACAAAGAGGTTATGTTTCTTTTGGAACAGAACATGCTAAAGGCCGCAAAGAAGGAGATTTAAAAGAGTTTTGGCATTTTGGACAATACGTCTCAAAAGATTCAAAATACGCAGCTGAATATCCAGAAAATGTAGAAGTGAAGGAATTGCCTCGTTTCAATGTAGTTGGTAAAGACGCTTACCAAATGCTAGAAAAAACAGGTGTTTATGTATTGAGAGCTTTGGCTTTGCATTTAGGATTAGATGAATTCTATTTTGACAAATTTGCTAAAGATGGAAATTCGATACTAAGACCTATTCACTATCCGCCTATTACATCTGAACCTGCAAATGCAATTCGTGCAGCAGCGCATGGAGATATTAATTTGATTACCCTATTAATGGGTGCACAAGGAAAAGGTTTGCAAGTACAAACGCATGAAGGCGAATGGATTGACGCAATTGCTGAACCAGATGAATTGGTTATTAATGTTGGTGATATGTTATCACGTCACACTAATAACAAATTAAAATCTACAATTCATCAAGTGGTAAATCCACCTAGAGAATTATGGGGAACTTCACGTTATTCAATACCATTTTTTATGCATCCTGTTAGCGATATGAAATTAGATTGTTTGGAAAACTGCATCGATGCAGAAAATCCAAAGAAATTTGAAGATATTACAGCAGGCGCTTATTTATATGAACGTTTAGTAGATTTAGGGTTAATTAAAAAGTAAAACCTTAAATCGCCGGGAAGAGCAATAATTATACATAAATTCCAAAATCCAAGAAAATGAGACTAATTTAAACGTCGCAAAATATTGGAATTTGGAATTTGTTTTTTGAATTTTTTATTAAATTATCATGGACTTACAAGACCAATTAAAAAACCTTTTTCCAGATCACGAACCAGGTCCTGAGGAAATTATTGAAGCAGCAGCACATGAATTATATGTTCAAAAAGAACCTATGATTTGCAAATTCGAAAAGAGAAAAGGAAAAGCCACAACCATCATTGAAGGTTATGAAGGAACGGAAGAAGATTTCAAAATTTTAGCTAAAGAAATTAAAACGAAACTTAGTGTTGGAGGTACTTTTAAAGACGACTCCATAATCATACAAGGAGATTATCGTGATAAAATCATGACGATTTTAAAAGATAAAGGCTTTAAAGTAAAACGTGTTGGGGGCTAAATCACCTGTTCAGTGGACAGTATCTAGTATTCTCTTAAAAAATAAATTTAAATAGCTTAGTGAACTTTGCGAAATCTATTGTGAACTTTGCGGTTAAACCTAAATAGCAATGATAAAATCATCAGAATTAATATTAAATCCAGACGGTACTGTTTACCATTTGAATTTAAAACCAGAAAATATCGCGCACGACATCATCTTTGTAGGTGATCAAAATCGTGTCGAAAAAATAACTCAGTTTTTTGATAGCATTGAATTTTCAACTCAAAAACGAGAATTTAAAACTCAAACGGGACTTTTTAAAGGTAAGAGAATCACCGTAATGTCCACTGGAATTGGCCCTGACAATATAGACATCGTGATCAATGAATTAGACGCGTTAGTAAATATCGATTTAGAAACTAAAATGCCTAAAGAGAAATTAACCTCTCTCAATATTATCAGAGTTGGAACTTCGGGATCTTTACAAGCTGATATTCCAGTTGATGCGTTTGTGATGTCAAAGTTTGGTCTAGGATTAGATAACATGCTCCGCTCCTATTTGACTGATGAAGTTTCTAATATCGATATGGAAGATGCTTTCGTAAAACACACGAATTGGGACCCTAAAAAAGGAAAGCCTTATGTTATCGCTTGTTCTGAAAAGTTAGAAAAAATGATTGAAAGCGACAAAATGCACAAGGGAATTACAGCAACTGCTGGTGGTTTCTATGGTCCTCAAGGACGCGTTTTACGTTTGAATATCCAAGACGAAAATTTAAATTCTAAAATGGATAATTTTCATTTTGAAGGTAATAGAATCACCAATCTCGAAATGGAAACTGGCGCTATATACGGACTTTCAGCACTTTTAGGACATAATGCACTTTCTTTAAATGCGATAATTGCTAATCGTGCTTCGGGAACATTTAGTGAAGATCCATACAAAGCAGTCGACGAATTGATTGCTTATACTTTAGACAAATTGGCGCAAGCTTAAATTTTTTTTTGGAAGCTATTTCCTGCTCTTCACTGTATCTTTTGCACTCCTCAGCCGGAGTACAAAAGGATGCCGTTGCGATCAGGGCTAAAAAATCGCTAAATACATCCTAATAATTTTAAAAAATATGAATCTAATACTTGAGACGGACCGACTATTGCTTCGGGAAATGAAATTATCAGATGCAGAAGCACTATTCGAGATGGATTGTAATCCAAACGTTCATAAATATTTGTGGAATAAACCAATGAATTCTATTGATGAAGTCAACGAGTATATTAATATGATTAGAACTCAATACGTCAAGAACAAAATTGGAAGATTTGTAGTTATTGAAAAAGAAAGTAATAAATTAATTGGTTGGGCTGGATTGAAATATAATACTGAAAAACTAAACAATAGAATAAACTTTTATGATATCGGTTACCGATTCAATGAAAGCGCTTGGGGAAAAGGATATGCTTCTGAAGTTGCGTTTGCTTGGCTTGATTACGGTTTCAATACCATGAAACTAAATTCAATTATGGCAGCAGCACATTCTGAAAATGCTGCTTCCAATGCAATTTTAAAAAAGATTGGCATGAAAATCACCGAGAACTATCTCGAAAATGGAGTGTTATGGAACTGGTTTGAATTAAAAAATGAAGCAATACTATGAAAACAATAAAAATAGCTGGAGTACCAGAACATTTTAATCTTCCTTGGCATTTAGCAATAGATAATGAAGATTTCGAAAAAGAAAATATTGATTTGCAATGGACTGATGTTCCTGAAGGAACAGGAAAAATGTGCCAAATGCTTCGCGATGGATCTACTGATATCGCTGTTATCCTAACAGAAGGAATTGTAAAAGATATTGTTGCAGGAAATAAAAGCAAGATTGTACAGGTGTATGTTGAAAGCCCTTTAATTTGGGGAATTCACGTGCATGCTAAATCTGATTATAAAACGCTAGCTGACTTAGAAAATAAAAAAGTGGCTATTTCTCGTTTGGGTTCTGGATCGCAATTAATGGCTTACGTAAATGCGGATAACCAAAATTGGAAAACAGAAAACTTACAATTTGAAATTGTAAACACTATCGATGGCGCAGTCGAAGCACTTACAAGCGGAACCGCAGATTATTTTATGTGGGAACGTTTTATGACTAAACCGCTTGTGGATAATGGTACTTTCCGACGAATTGATGATTGTCCTACGCCTTGGCCATGCTTTGTAATTGCAGTTCGTGATGAAGTTTTAGAAACTGACCCAACAATTATCTCAAAAATTCTTTCTGTTATAAATCAGACAACTCAAGAGTTTAAAGATATCCCAAGTATTGATAAATCGTTGGCATCAAATTACAATCAGAAAACAGAAGATATCCAAGAATGGCTTTCGTTAACGCATTGGTCGCAAAAATCATTAACATCACAAATGTTAAACAAAGTTCAAAATCAGCTTCTTCAACTTAAAATTATAGATAAAAAAGGTACTTTTGAGGATATTGTAAAAACAGTGTAGATTACTGTTTTTATTATTGCTTATGATAAAAATCGAAAACATCAATTTTCAAGAAATAAAACAAAAACTTCAGGTCAAAAAACCATGGGATGATGTTATTATTTTTGTATTGAATATTTTGATAGCCATCCCGCTTTTTATCATATTACATCAAAATTTAATAAATCCAAACTGGTTTTTAAACATTGATCGTGTTATTCTCTTTATAGTAATGATTGTGGTTATTCAAATCATTCTTAGACTATTACGAAAATTTATTATTCCTTGTATCATCGTTTACTTATTGGTTTTGGGTTACGGTTCAACGATAGGTAATTATGGATTTAATAATGTATATGACGATTATAATTCAATGATGTATAGCATGTCATATAATCCGTATCCGCAGGATATTATTATAGCTAAACTTCTGCCCTTTCCAAATAAATCAAAAATTATAAATGCAATAGAATACCAAAATCCAAAAGTTCGAAATTTTGCTGTGATGGCAACATCAAAATATTTTAAAGATCTAAAAGGTTATTCTGAATACCGCACCATAATTCAGTGTTTTGCCGTTTTTAAGGAAATTAATAGCAGATGGAACTATGTAAGTGACCCAAAAGCTGGCGATTATATTGCCACTGCAACTGAATCACTACTATATTTTTCTGGTGATTGTGATGACCATTCCATCTTGATGGCCGCATGTGTTAGAGCAATTGGTGGAACTCCCCGTTTGATACATACTAAAGGGCACATCTACCCTGAGATCTTAATAGGTTCCCACGCGGACTTAGAAAAAGTCAATTTTCTAATTAAAAACATATTGTTCCCAAACGAAAGCCGCGACAAAAAGCTCTTTTATCATGTAGACGAACGTGGCCAAATATGGATGAATTTAGATTATACCGCTAGATATCCTGGCGGCCCGTTTTTATCAGAAGAAATTTTAGGAGCGCTAACATTAGATTAAGTGTTTTTTACAAATTATTTATGTAGATCAATACCACTTAATTTTTTTGCTTAATCGAAAGTGAAAATGATGTTAATATGAATTCAAGCAAATTATATTTTGTTATCTTGAGCAAACTTAAGATTTACATTTAATTTGTTCACCATGGAAAATTCAACATTAAAAGCTTTCATACCACTATTTTATCTCGTTTGGTCAGACGACCTATTGACCGAAAAAGAATTCTCGACTTTGAAGAATTTTATAACATCACAGAGTTGGTTGTCTAAAAAAGATCAAGAATTAATGCTATCTAAATTAGATGCAAAAAATCCTCCCTCTCGAGTTGTTTTAAACAGTTGGAAAGCCGAAATAGAAGCAGTCCTTAGCCTAAATCCAACTGTAAAATCAACATCAGAGATAGCAATTTTACTTTCTGATAACAATCAAGCGATAAAAAATAATCATATTGAGTTTCTAAAACTTGAAAATGATTTAGGATTTTCAGGTGACGAAATTATTGCTGATTTCAGTAAAGAATCAAACAGCTTCACTTCAAATCAAGCAGCTTCTTCTAGTTTTGAAATAGAAAAATTAACCGAAATTTTAGATGGCGAGCAAGCTCCTATAATAAAAAAGGTAAAATCAATTATTAGCCAACCGGTATTTGCTTACGAAACCTCTACCGATACCGCCGTTTATCGGGAAAAAGTATTTGAATGGTGTAAAATTTTGGCAAAAGAAAACTTAGGAAATATGGCCTATCCCACTGAATATGGTGGAGGCGATAATATTGCTGATTATTTTGCTATAATGGAAACCTTAAGTTATCATGACTTAAGCTTAGTAATTAAATTTGGAGTTCAATTTGGATTGTGGGGAATGAGTGTTCACTCCTTGGGAACAGAAAAACATTATGCTAAGTATTTAAGAGATATTGGTTCTTTGAAACTTCCTGGTTGTTTTGCAATGACGGAAACTAATCACGGTTCGAATGTTAAAGGAATGGAAACTACTGCAACATACAATCATGAGACAAAGACTTTTACAATTCACACTCCGCATCCAAAAGCTCAAAAAGAATATATAGGTAATGCTGCTGTTCACGGCCAAATGGCGACAGTTTTTGCCAAATTAATTATTGGCGAAACAGATTATGGAGTTAATGCATTTATAGTTCCTATTAGAGATAGCAATAGTATTGTCTTAAAAGGAGTAACTATTAATGATTGTGGTTTAAAAATGGGATTGAACGGAGTTGACAACGGAACAATTAGTTTTAATCAAGTTGTTATTCCAAAAGAGAATATGCTTGACCGATTTGCTTCTGTAAACGAAAATGGAGAATTTGAAAGTCCAATTCCTAGTGATAATAGACGCTTCTTTACCATGCTTGGTACTTTAGTTGGTGGTCGAATAGGTATCCCTAGATCGGCTTTGGCTGCAGCCAAATCTGGATTAGCAATTGCAATCAGATACAGTGATAAACGCAGACAATTCGGTCCAGAAGGTGGTTCAGAAGTGCCAATATTAAATTACCGAATTCATCAAAGAAGATTACTACCATTACTAGCAAAAACATACGCTACTCATTTTGCATTGAAATATGTTACGAAGCGTTTCATGGTCAGAACTGAAATTGAGATGCCTGAGATTGAAGCATTGGCGGCGGGAATGAAAGCGTACTCTACTTGGAGTACTACTGCCATTTTACAAGAATGTAGAGAAGCGTGCGGTGGAAAAGCTTATCTATCAGAGAACAGAATTGATGCTCTAAAAAATGATACTGAAGTATATACCACGTTTGAAGGTGATAATACAGTTTTGATGCAATTAGTTGCTAAAAACCGCTTATCAGAATTCAGAAAATCATTTGGAAAGATGGATGCAATGGGAATTATTCAATATGTTTATCAAAACGCAAAAACTGCTATTTCTGAAAAAAATCCTATTGCAACACGCAAAACAGATGCAGAACATTTGATGGATGAAGACTTTCATTTAAGTGCTTTTCAGTATCGTGAAAAAACAACTCTGGCATCAGCCGCAAAACGATTAAAGAAACTTATTGATGACGGTCTTGAACCTTACGATGCTTTTAATGTAGTGCAGCACCAAATGATTGATGTAGCACAAGCATATCTAGAAAGAATAGTTTTAGAGCAATTTCAATTAGCTATCAAAACAATTGCTGATAAAGAAGTGAAGGCAATATTAGTAAAAGTATACCAACTATATGCGCTTTCACAAATTGAAAAAAATAAAGGATGGTATTTGGAAGACGGTTATATGGAAGCCGTTAAAACAAAAGCTGTTCGTAAAATGGTCAATCAATTGTGTTGGGATATTCGACCAGAAGCCGTCGCTTTAGTGAAAGCTTTTGACATTCCTGATAGTTGCCTTGCTGCACCAATTGCTTTTTAAAAGTTAAAACCTTAAGGGATAAATTTTTGAGAAGTGCAGCAAACTGTTTTTCATTTAAGGTAAAGCAGAAAAATGCCTAAATATATTTTTCAAAAGCCCTCAACACGATACAAAGTGTTGAGGGCTTTTTTGATTTAAAAATATTTCAAAAAGCTGTGTAGTGATTAAACTACATGCATTTCCATCTTCCACTACAAAGCCATTTGCAAAGCCAACGTAGATTTGCAGTGTTCAAAAGGAACAAACAAAAAAGATATAAAATCCCAAATCTATATTATCATGAAAAAACAAATCGTTATTGCAGCACTAGCTCTTGGAGCATTCGTTTTCGGAACTACAAATGCACAAGCTCAAGCTGGTGCAAATTCTAACGGTGTAAAAACTACAGTAAATTTAAAATTAGCTGAAGTTATTTCAATTGATGCTGGAAGTGTAGCAACTGGAGGTGTTGTAGATTTTAATTATGCAACAACTACAGATTATAATACAGCTAAAAATGTAACAGTAGCAAATAGTTTAAAAATAACTTCATCAAGAAATTTTGATGTAAAAATAAAGGCTGATGGTGATAACTTTGTTAATGGTACAAATTCTATTCCAGTCAATGTAATGCAAATTAAGGCAGTATCTGGAGGAACGATGGATGGAACTTTTAATACCATCACATTATCTGCAGCTGATCAAGTTCTAGTAACTAAAGCAACAATAGGAGCTCAAAAAACTTTAAGTATCGATTACTCTATTTCAGCTGAAAAAGCTTCACAAGTGTTATTAGGAAAAGCACCTGGAACTTACACTCAAAAAGTAACTTACACAGCAACAGCTTTGTAATTCAAAATAAAAGATATCAAAAGCCCTCAACACGATACAAAGTGTTGAGGGCTTTTTTGATTTATAAATAGTTCAAAAAGCTGTGTAGTGATTAAACTACATGCATTTCCATCTTCCACTACAAAACCATTTGTAAAGCCAACGTAGATTTGCAGTGTTCAAAAGGAACAAACAAAAAAGATATAAAATCCCAAATCTATATTATCATGAAAAAACAAATCGTTATTGCAGCACTAGCTCTTGGAGCATTCGTTTTCGGAACTACAAATGCACAAGCTCAAAAAGGAACTAATTCTGCTCCTGCAACAACTACAGTAAATTTAATATTAGCTGAAGTTATTTCAATTGATGCGGGAAGTGTAGCAACTGGAGGTGTTGTAGATTTCAATTATGCAACAACTACAGATTATAATACAGCTAAAAATGTAACAGTAGCAAATAGTTTAAAAATAACTTCATCAAGAAATTTTGATGTAAAAGTAAAGGCTGATGGTGATAATTTTATTAATGGAACAAATTCTATTCCAGTTAATGTAATGCAAATTAAAGCAGTATCTGGAGGAACGATGGATGGAACTTTTAATACCATCACATTATCTGCAGCTGATCAAGTTCTAGTAACTAAAGCAACGATAGGAGCTCAAAAAACTTTAAGTATTGATTACTCTATTTCTGCTGAAAAAGCTTCACAAGTGTTATTAGGAAAAGCACCTGGAACTTACACTCAAAAAGTAACTTACACGGCAACAGCTTTGTAATTCAAAATAAAAGATATCAAAAGCCCTCAACACGATACAAAGTGTTGAGGGCTTTTTTGATTTATAAATAGTTCAAAAAGCTGTGTAGTGATTAAACTACATGCATTTCCATCTTCCACTACAAAGCCATTTGTAAAGCCAACGTAGATTTGCAGTGTTCAAAAGGAACAAACAAAAAAGATATAAAATCCCAAATCTATATTATCATGAAAAAACAAATAATTATTGCAGTATTAGCTCTTGGAGCATTCGTTTTCGGAACTACAAATGTACAAGCTCAAGCTGGAACTAATTCTAACGGTGTAAAAACTGCAGTAAATTTAAAATTAGCTGAAGTTATTTCAATTGATGCGGGAAGTGTAGCAACTGGAGGTGTTGTAGATTTTAATTATGCAACAACTACAGATTATAATACAGCTAAAAATGTAACAGTGGCAAATAGTTTAAAAATAACTTCATCAAGAAATTTTGATGTAAAAGTAAAGGCTGATGGTGATAACTTTGTTAATGGAACAAATTCTATTCCAGTTAATGTAATGCAAATTAAAGCAGTATCTGGAGGAACGATGGATGGAACTTTTAATACCATCACATTATCTGCAGCTGATCAAGTTCTAGTAACTAAAGCAACGATAGGAGCTCAAAAAACTTTAAGTATTGATTACTCTATTTCAGCTGAAAAAGCTTCACAAGTGTTATTAGGAAAAGCACCTGGAACTTACACTCAAAAAGTAACTTACACGGCAACAGCTTTGTAATTCAAATTAAAAGATATCAAAAGCCCTCAACACGATATAAAGTGTTGAGGGCTTTTTTGATTTATAAATAGTTCAAAAAGCTGTGTAGTGATTAAACTACATGCATTTCCATATTCCACTACAAAGCCATTTGTAAAGCCAACGTACATTTGCAATGTTCAAAAGGAACAAACAAAAAAGATATAAAATCCCAAATCTATATTATCATGAAAAAACAAATCGTTATTGCAGCACTAGCTCTTGGAGCATTCGTTTTCGGAACTACAAATGCACAAGCTCAAAAAGGAACTAATTCTGCTCCTGCAACAACTACGGTAAATTTAAAATTATCTGAAGTTATTTCAATTGATGAAGGAAGTGTAGCGGCTGGAGGTGTTGTAGATTTCAATTATACATCAACTACAGATTACAACACAGCTAAAAATGTAACAGTACCAAATAGTTTAATTGTAACTTCATCAAGAAATTTTGATATAAATGTTAAAGCTGATGGTATTAACTTCAATAATGGCACTAATACTATCCCAGTGAATGTAATGCAAATTAAAGTAGTTGAAGGTGGAACAATGAATGGAACTTTTAAGGAAATAACTTTAAGTACAATTAATCAGAAATTAGTATCTATCGCTGATAAAGGAGCCAAAAAATCACTGAGCATTGACTATTCTATTTCAGCTGAAAAAGCTTCACAAGTGTTACTAGGAAAAGCACCTGGAACTTACACTCAAAAAGTAACTTACACTGCAACAGCTTTGTAATTAAAAATAAAAATTGTCAAAAGCCCTCAACACTATACAAAGTGTTGAGGGCTTTTTTGATTTATAAATATGTGTAAAAAGCTGTGTAGTGATTAAACTACTTTACTATACATATTTGACTACAAACATATCTTCAACCCTAACGTAGATTTGCAGTGCTCAAAAGAAACGAAGAGTAATAATAAATTTCATGACAAAACAATTCTTTAATGCTGTACTATTTTTAATAGCATTAATTTCAGGAAGTACTAATCTGATCGCACAATCAAGTGCGACTTCAGTAACTACAACCGTGAATATAATTTTGGCGGAAGTTATTTCTATTGACAATGGAAGCATAGCAAATGACGGAGTAGTAAATTTCAATTATTTTACTGCTAGCGATTATAATAGTAATAAAAATCTAACAATTGAAAATAGTTTAGTAGTGACTTCTTCAAATAACTTCGATGTAAAAGTAAAAGCAGAAGGAGAAAATTTTATAAGTGAAGCTGGCACTATTCCGGTGGGAGTTTTACAAGTTAAAGCTGTTAGCGGAGGATCTATGATTGGCACGCTAAATGATATTACTTTGTCAACCACTGAACAAATATTAGTTGGAAATGCAAATCCAGGAGCTCAAAGGACTTTAAACATAGATTACTCAATTCCCGCAAATAAAGCTCGAACTGAACTTTTAGGTAAAGCACCTGGAACGTATACACAAAGAGTAAAGTTTACTGCAACCGCTTTATAATCAAATACCATTCATAGTTTTATGATATTGAATTAGGAGAATATTTAAATAATGTCTATTTTGCTACGATTATATTTTTACAATTAAATTTTTTAAGAAAAATATAATTGAAATTTGTAGAAACACCACAAACTACTAACCTATTATGAAAAACATTTTGAAAACCTACCTACAAAGATTTCAAGAAAGTTTGTTTTTACTTTTACCATTTAAATCTTCAACTTTAAGTGTATTATTTATTAGTGCATTATTTTTAACTACATCTTTTGCTAAAGCGCAGGAAGTAGCAACTAAAGTTAATATTACACTAGCAGACGTTCTATCAATTGACTCAGAAAGCGCTGCAAATGGTGGTGCTGTTGATTTTAGATACGAAACTGTTTCAGACTACAATTCTCAAAAGACAGCTACTGTACCAAAAAGCTTAGTAGTTACTTTCAGCAAAGCTTTTGATGTTAAAGTGAGAGCTAATGGAGAATATTTTGAAAATGGAATTAACCAAATTCCAATTAATGTTATCACCATACAAAGAAATGAGTCTTCAACTTTGATGGGGAAATCAACTCCCATTATACTTTCTACAACAGATCAAGTTCTAGTAGGTTCAGCCGCTTTAGGACTTAAACTACAATTAGATTTAGATTATATAATTCCAAAAGCAAAATCATCATCTACTGATATACTAGGTAAACCAGCAGGAAGTTATACTCAAACGGTTACTTATACTGCAAGTGCTTTGTAAAACGCATCTTTCAAAAAGTTTTTATCACCTACTTAATAAAACTTTTTAAATAATAATTTAATCCCAAATCCAAATGTACAATTACTTTAAATTTGCATTAACTTTTATATTTATTCAAGGTTTCGCTTTAATTGGCTTTTCTCAAGGAGTTTCAATGTCACCTACTCGCTTATTCTTTACAGGGAATCCTGGTGAAACAGTAACTCAAAATGTTGTGATTCATAACGGATCTGCAAATGATTACATTTTCAATATAAATGTAAAAGACTGGAATCGTGAAGAAGATGGAACTAAAGTCTACTTTGAGCCAGGAATGTTAAAGCAAACCAATTCGGCTTGGATTTCTACTCTTGAAAAAAACATTAATTTACCTGCTAAGTCGACGCAGGAAGTGCTAGTTACAATGAAAATTCCAGCAAATGCATCGACAGTAGAAATGACAAATTCTATGCTATTTTTCACACAAATAGGAAAGCAAAAAGATGAGTTAAAATTAGATAAGGGAATAGGAATTATTGCCTTATTTGAATTTGGACTTCACGTTTATTACACTCCTGTCGCTAGCAAGTCAGTCAGCGTAGATATCATTAGCATTGAAGCGATGCCAAAACAGGTTGATAATTCTCAAGCGGTAGCAATCCGCCTTTTTAATGACGGTTCAGTAGTAAATGATGCTGCAGTAGAGTTAGAACTAACAAACATGGATACTGGTGAAGAAATTAAGTTGACTCCGATAAATCTATCGATGATGCCAGGAACTTATCAAAATATCACACACAAGCTACCAGAAAATATTAAAGGAAAATATGCAGGAGTAATCATTGTTAAAATGGCAGGTTCGAATGATTTACGAATTGGTGAAAAATCTTTTGAATTTTAAGTTTTATTTTTGAAATCTTCAATTAACATATTATCTTTTCTATCAAGAAAGGTTGCATTGCTACTGTTTATACTATTTATGTTTTCTACAAATATCTTTGGGCAATCCTTAGATAATGAGGTTAAGTTTTATTTTGAAGCTGACACTGTTAAAGTCACGCAAGGCAAAACTTTCACTAATTTTTTGTACATAAAAAATTTATCGAAAACGAAAATGAAAATTAGCAGTTTAATTGCTAGTGCAAATTATCCTGGAATTTTACTGATGCCTAAAACTCCATCAGTTATTGGCATTGGCGAAACTGAAAAAATATTTGTTAAGTTTATCGCTAGTACTCCATTTATGAAGATGAGCTCCAACGAAATTAAATTTGAACTTTCTTATTCTTTAGATGATGAAAAGAGCAAAACTATAGGAGCAAGTTTTCAAAGAAAAATAAATGAGGAAGAAGATGTAATTATATATCCAATCACTCAAGAGAATTACATTAATCCCTTGATTCCAGAATCTACAATTTCATTATTTGTCGAAAATACGGGTTATGCAAGTCGATCCGTACAATTGCAATTTGATTCTGACTTCGCGGGTCTAAAACTTTTAGAACGTCAAATAATTTTAAATTTAGAAGGGAAGGAAAAAAAAACAGTTGAATTAAAACTGTCAATGCGCCAGCAAAATGTATATTTTCCAAATTACAACATACAAGTTAAAGTCACTGATGTTAACAAAAACAAAGTAATTAATGTCAATACCATTAAGATAATGGTTTTATCTAATAGCACACAATTGATGCGTAATTCAAACGTTGCCACTGACAAGAATTACATGGAGTTAGCTTATAATCAATTGAGCAGTGGTTTTGATTACACTCAATTGAGAGCAAATACCCAAATTAATTTAGGAAACGAAATTCGAGGCACTTTTAATACTGCGTTTGATTACTACAACAGTGAAAATAAATTTAGCTTGTATGACACCTATCTTGATATAGAACGTAAAGGGTCCTCAATCAGATTAGGAAATATTTATGGCAACGATTATGATTACTCCGTTTCTGGTCGTGGAGCTAAAATTTTAGCAAATTTAGGTTCTAAAAGAAATTTAGAAGTTTTAGCTGTTGACAACAACTACAATATATATAGTACGTACACTACCGGATTTGAAAGTTCAAAAACTATCGGAGCAAAATACAGCTTTGGTGATTACAACAGCTTTAATGGTAAAATATCTTATTTATTCGATCACGATCCTAGACTGTCGATTGATTCGCAAATAATGCACTATAGCTCTGGATTTCAAATTACTGAAAATCATAATTTCAGAATTGAAACCGGACTAAGTCATGAGCAAAGTGCGTTAAACGACAATAAAGAAGCTGGTTTTATGAGTAGTATTAATTATGACTACAGAGATAAGCGTTGGGATTTAAATTCGCTTTCTAATTTTGCGTCAAGTAATTATGTAGGAATGAATAGAGGTTCAGTCAATACCTATCAGAATATTGGATATCGATTTACAGAACAAAAGCGCTTATTTTTACAATATCAAAATTCACAGTCTAAACCAAAATATCTTTACAATCAAGTGGTGACAGACAATAATGGACAAGTATTATTTGATTCCTATAATTTCTATAGTACGCATGGATTAAAGTTAGGATATCAAATTTCCAAAAATAATTGGAATTTTACTTTTAGCCCGCAAGTAGAAAAACAAAAGAATATTAACAACCTTATCAATGAAGGAATACTATCATATCGATTTCGAACAGATATTGGTACTGCAATTAAATCGCATCGAATTAATTTAACGGCAGAGTACTCCTACTCTGAAGCATTAAAAACGCTTTATAAATTTTCTAGTTTTAAAACAACTTTAAGCTACAGTTTTAAAAACTTTTCTTTGAATGGTACAGCACAGTTTAATCCTAATACCATTTATGATTTAAATTATTTTTCAGAAAGCAGTGATAATTTTATAAACTATAGTGCTTACTCCTCGTATAACTTTTCGGCTTTACAAAACAAAATCAAAGGCTATTTATCAGCAGGACTTTATTATTCTGAACTTTACAATAATATAAATCAAAACGCTAACGCAAATATTGAATATAAAATAACAGAAAGTTGGGCCGCTACAGGTTATGCTAACTATTCCAATTATCAATCTTTACTTGCAAATAGTTTTAAAGGGAATAATTATCAATATAAAGTTGGTATTAAAAAATATTTTTCGAATGGCGATTCGGGAAGTTATCACACTATTAATTTACAATTCTTTCAAGATAAAAACTTAAATGGTATATTAGATAAAGGAGAAAATTTAATGGCAGAAGAAATTATAAAGTTGGATAGTTATGTTGCTAAAACCGATAAAAATGGCAAAGTAAGTTTTAGAAATGTGCCAAAAGGAACTTATAAGTTACGAGTGAATGAAAGTGTGGGAGTTCGCTTGATGCAAGATCCTGAAATCTTAGTTGGTAAAAATGTAAATTTAAAAATAGGATTAGGAAAGAATAATAAAGTTAAAGGTAAACTGGTTGAAGTGAAGCAAACTTATGATGATTTAGAATCAGATGTTCGTGGGATTGTAGTTTATGCAGAAGATGATAAAGGACAAAAAACGTACACCGCGGTCGACCAAAATAATGAATTTGAATTCTATTTAAAAAATGGATCTTACCGTATTTTTATAGAAAACAATAAATACGAGTATGTTAAGTCATCTCAAACAATACAATTAAACAATGCTGACTATTCTGAAACGCTTCTTTTCAATTACGTGAAAAAAGACAGACAGATCAAAGTCAAGAAATTTTAAATCGTACGATATGAAACTACTATATACATTATTTTTCGCACTATTTTTTTTATTGATAGGTACAGAGTCTGTTTGCGCGCAAGATGTTAGAATCACAATTCCAGGAAACTCTATTTTTAATCGATCTGAGTTTGTAACAGTTCAAAATGTAATGAATACTCAAGGTAATAAGTCATGGCGAGTGGGCGGAATAGATCCAAAAATCAGGTCTGATTCAGGTGAAAATTTTAAGCATACTTCCTTTGGTGATTTTAAATTACCAACATCTGTTCTTCAATGGCAACTAGCGCAGATTGGAAACCAAACCCCACCATTTGATTCAGGGGACGTGTTGCCGGGATATAAATGGTTTACAAATTCTTTTCAAACATGGTATCAACCTAGTAGTGGCTCTCGGTATAATCAAGGAGATATAAATTTTAGTTTTCGAGTACCGTCATTACAAATTGAGTCCAATACCTTTCATGCAGGGCAATATAAACTAGAAGTAGTGCAGGATTATGGTCGTAGCGGTTGGTATGCAATCCAATTTAGTCCTGATAATTTTAATGTTTTTATTTCCATTCCCGAAGAGATTAAGTGGATTTCAGGTGCTGACAGTAAAAATGTTACTATTAACTCATTAAATGATTTCCGTTCTGGTTCACAACTTTCTGTAAATCTTGGTGCAATGGAAGTTGGCCATACGGTTGATTTCACTTTAGCAGCAAAAAGTAGAAAAAAGGAATTTACATTTAAACCATTAGATGGAAAAGATGGAAAATTTACTATTTCAACAGTAAAATTGGGTAGTAGCAACCCAAAAATAAATTCCAAATTAATTACTGAGAAGTTTATTAATCACTCTGCAGAGGGTGCTTTTAAAGTGGAGCGTGGAAATAGAAGCGTTTTCGACCTAAATCTAACAATTAGTTCTGAAGATTTTAAAAATGACTTTTTCGAAGCTGGTACTTATACTTTTCAAATTGTACTTGATGCCAAAAGTGCTAATAAAGTTAATTCAGAAAAAGAAATTGAAGTTACATTAGTAGTTCCTGCATTATCAGAAATTTCGGTTCCTGGAGGAAACTCTGAGGTGAATTTTACATTCAATACGATGCAGCAATATAATGAAGGACAAAGCAAAACTATTCCTAATCAGTTACGGGTTTCTAATAATGAAAAATATGAACTGTATGTAAAATCTGCTGCAAATTACTTTAATTCTAATGGTGTTCAATCGACTTTAAATTCATCTATACTGCAAATTAGCGTTGAAGGAAATAAAGAAAAACAAACACTCACTACCACTCCTAGAAAATTAATAGATAAAGGGAATCCTGCAATCGATAAGAATTTAAATGTTATTTATACAATATCACCAGAGTCAGCGCAGTCGTTAGTTCAGCAGCAAAAGAAAACATACGGTATTAATATAATTTACAGCTTTACAGCTTTGTAATTAAAAATTTAAAGTCATGGAAAAAATTAAAAATTCACATAACGCCACTATAAAATACAATACCTATAAATTAAGCATATTTGAAAACCGCTATGGTGAAGCATTTGATTTTTTAATATTTTCAATCGTTAGTATGACTGACGTAGCCTTATGTACTGTGACGCTTTTTAGCGATGACAAATCGTATGTAATTGCAACAAATGATGATTCAATAGAGAAAATTTGGCCGTTTGATAAACAATTCGATCAAATATCAAGTGATGATTATGAAATAGAAACTGCTCATGAAGCAAGTGCTTTAGATGTCAAGTTCAGCACTGCTTTTCCAATAACGGATTCTCATAATGTTATTATAGGGAGTTTAAATATTTTTGATACTAAAGAGCGTATTCTTACGCCAGAAAACAAAATCTATCTTGACAAATCAATCCAACAGCTAAATCGTTGGGTTAGAATCAAAGAAAAAGAGCAGCGTTTAACTAATCAAGATCATTTATTTGAGTTTGCAGATGACTTAATTGGAATATTTTCCCTTGACGGCAAATTTATAAAAATCAATCCAGCTTTCGAAAAAACACTTGGTTGGGAAAGCGAAGAGTTTATGGAAGCTAATTTTATAGATTTTGTATTTGACGAGGATAAACAAGAAACTTTAAATGCAATGAGCACTCTTAACAAGGGCGAACGTATTCAAAATTTCACTAATCGTTATCTTACGAAATCCAACACAATTAAATGGATTGAATGGACTTGCTCGTCTGATCTTGACTTAAACGTGGCATATACTATAGGACGAGATGTTACCGAATATGTACAAAAAGAAAAGTTGTTACGTAAAAGTGAATTAAAATTCAGGAAAGTATTTGAAAATATTAGTGGAATATTAAGTGTTTTAGACCTTGATGGAAATTTTATCGAAGTAAACAAGGCTGGATTAATTGCTTCAGGTTTTTCAGAAGAAGAAATGAGTACGTCATCGCTTTATGATCTTATCGATCCAATAAGACATAATAGAATAGAATTCTTTTTAAGTGAAATTAAAAAACAAGGTTACGCAGCCGGTGAAATGGAAATCATCAAAAAAGATGGTGAGCAATCAACTTGGTATTTTATGTGTTCTCTAGATGAAGATCAGAACGGTAATAAGCAAATTTTCTCTAACGTAATTGATATTACGGAACGCAAGAGAATCGATGAAGAGCTTAGAAAAGCAAAGGAAGATGCCGAAGAAGCATATTTAGCTAAATCTGAGTTTGTTGCTAATATGAGTCACGAAATACGTACACCATTGAATGGAATAATTGGTTTCACAGAGCTTGCTTTAGGAACTAATTTAGATGACACTCAGAGACAATATTTAGAAATTATCAATCAATCTGGTATTTCACTGTACAGCATAATTAATGACATATTGGATTTTTCGAAAATGGAAAAGAACCATATGAAATTAGACATCGACAAAATTGATGTAGAAGAAGTAATCTCTGAAGCGTTCAATATTGTCTCTTACAGTGCCAATAAAAAAGGTCTTGAAATGCTAATCGATATTGACCAAACGGCACCAAGATATATTTGGGCAGACGGTATGAGACTCAAGCAAATATTTGTAAACCTCTTGAGTAATGCACTTAAATTTACTGAAAAAGGCGAAATAAAACTATACGTTAAAGTATTAGACGACTTAGGCGATAGTAGATTAAAAATGCGATTTGGCGTGCGTGATACTGGAATAGGAATTCATATTGATAAGCAGCAAGAAATATTTAATGCTTTTTCTCAAGAAGATGCAAGTATTACTAAGCGATTTGGTGGAACAGGATTAGGATTAACAATTTCGAACAAACTTCTAGCATTGTCTGACAGTGCGCTTGAGTTAGAAAGTGAACAAGGCAAAGGAAGTAATTTCTTTTTCGACATTGATTTCGACACTGAAAAAGAAGAATTTAAGATGGAGCTTGACGGAATAAAAAGCGTTCTAATTGTTGATGATAATGACAACAATAGAATGATTCTTCGTCGAATGTTAGAAATAAAAGGAATAGCAGTTACTGAAGTTAACAGCGGATTGCAAGCAGTGCTTACAATGATGGAAAAAACCAAGTTTGACGTAATTATCATGGACTATCATATGCCTGTCATGGATGGTATTGAGACGATCAGAAAAATTAAAGATTTAAATAAAAATGCTCCTTTTATTGTACTCTACAGTTCTTCTGACGATGAAACACTTCAGGAAGCCTGTGAAGAGTTAGAAGTAGATAATAGATTGGTAAAGCCAATTAGAATGAACTTAATGTACAAAGTACTTTCTAAACTTAAAAATGATAGTAAAATTGAGGAAGAAGCTATTGAGATTGAAGAAAAGCAATCTGATGTTATAAAATACGGAGTAACGATATTAGTCGCTGAAGACAATCCAGTTAATATGTTCTTAACTAAAAGTTATCTGAAAGAATTAATTCCCAATTGTAACATCATTGAAGCTTCTAATGGCGAAGAAGCGGTTGAACAGTTTAAAAAACAAAGTTTAGATCTTATTTTAATGGACATTAGAATGCCTCAATTGAATGGAATCGATGCAACTTTATTAATACGCAGTTTAGAGAAAGATATCGAGATTCCTATAATTGCTTTGACAGCAGGAAGTTTACCCGGTGAAAAAGAAAAATGTGTCCAAGCAGGAATGAATGATTTTTTAGCTAAACCCTTATTAAAATTAACTTTAGCTACGATGTTAAAAAAGTGGATTGGTAAAGAGTAAAAAATAACTAAATTTGCAGTCCCCTTTTCGAATTAAAAATTAATAAAAAAGCACTAATGATCAATACGATTGAAGAATTACAACTAGAAAACACAAAACTTAAAAACGAAAATAATCTTTTGACAGGTTGGATTTCTTTGATTTCTCATGATACTAAGCAAATATTTGGCAATTTAAAATGGATAATCGAAGCTCACGACGATAATATTATTGGTAAAGAAGATCTTTTTAAAATGTTGCCTCAAATTAAAAAAGACGCTACAAAGAATTTCAATACGGCTCAAGATACTAGTGATTGGTTAAAAACGCAGTATGGTAATTTCAAACCTAAAAATGAAAATATTAATGCTTTCAACTTGTTTGAACAACTTCAGGAAGAGCAAGATAGCAAAATTACTGCAAAAGAATTAAATTTTGAATTTGAAGGTGATCGTAGTCTAGAACTAATAACTGATCGCACTTTAATCCATTTTATACTTAACAAATTAGTTGATAATGCCATTAAGTATTCGAATAAGGAGAGCAAAATAATTCTAAATGTTACTAAAAGCGATAGAGAATTCATCTTATCGATAACAGACTTTGGCATTGGAATTAATGAAAAGAATATGGATTCGATCTTTTCTTTCGAAAGTTCTGTGTTTGCAGGAACGATGGGCGAAATCGGTGCAGGTTTAAGTTTGAAAATCGTTCAAAGTTTTGTATTTTTGTTATATGGTAAAATTGTAATTAAGTCCAAAATGGACGAAGGAACAACAGTTTCCATTTATCTACCCCAAATCGATAAATAATAAAATATGCAAAAAATTGATCGTATTCTAGTTGCGGATGATCATGAAATTGTAAGAATGGCATTACTTCATGTAATCAGACAGTTGAAACCTCACGCTCACTTGTCTGAAGTAAATGATTATAAATCATTGTACACTGCTATTTCTAACGATTCTTATGATTTACTTATATTAGATGTTAATATGCCTAATGGCTCATTTCAAGAGGCTGTCAATTATGTAAAATTGAAACAGCCAAAAATTAAAATACTTGTTTTCTCTTCCCAAGATGAACTGATTTACGCGTTGCGCTATTTAAAATTGGGAGCTGATGGTTATTTGAATAAAGAATCTTCCTCTGCTAAAATTGAGAAAGCTTTGAATGCTATGCTGACTTCAGGACGTTATATTTCTGAAGAAGTGAAAGATGCAATGATTTCAGAATCTTTAAATGGTCCTACAAATAGTACTCCTATTGAATTATTATCAAATAGAGAATTACAAATTGCTAATAAATTAGTGGAAGGAATACCTTTAAAGGAACTTTCGAACACGTTAAATCTACATTCATCAACTATTAGCACGTACAAAAATAGATTGTTTGAAAAGCTAAATATACAGTCTATCCCAGAGCTCGTTGAAGTTTTGAGGCTTTATAAAGAATAACTTTGTAATCGAATAGTTTTAGATTTCAAGAGAGACAAAATAGAAAATATCTGTTTTGTCTTTTTTTATTTAGAAGCAATTAATTATGTGAAGTTTATCTTTATATCAAATTTAGTCGTTCTAATACTATCTAACTGTACTTTTGAATTAAATTTGCTGTATCAAATATCATATTTAATTATTACAGAAATAGTTCTAGTGGAAGTGGAAAAAATGCAAGAAACAAAATGGAATGTTTGCAAGGAATGTAAAGGACAAGGTAAAAAAAGCCATGGCCTCAGCAAGAAGATGCAATACGAGTACAAATTAACTTTGCAACAGTTTGAGAAAAGTAAAGAAATTGCCCAACTTCCAAAAATTCCCAAAGCACATTTATATACTTGCACAAATTGTTCAGGACTTGGTATTGTTCCCAGTTCAGAATATCCTCTTCAAGATAAAAATAAATTTCCAGAGATAGCAATAATTGGTGGTGGAATTGGTGGAGCAGCATTAGCTGTAGCTTGTTTACATAGAGGAATTCCTTTTACAATCTATGAGCGCGACAAAGATTTTGATTCGCGATCTCAGGGTTACGGCCTCACTTTACAGCAAGCTAGTAAAACAATAAACGCGTTAGGAATAAAGTCGCTGTCTGAAGGAGTAATTTCGACAAAGCACATTGTACATAATACGGATGGTGATGTTCTGGGGGAATGGGGAGTTAGAAAATGGCTAGACGGAGATGTTAAAAATTCGAAAAAAAGAACTAATATACATATTGCTCGTCAATCACTTAGAAAGGCTTTACTAGAACAGTTAGATATACAAGAAAGTATTAAATGGAATCACCAACTCATAGATTTCAAAGAAGCTCCAGATAAATCGATGGAATTAACTTTCCTTGTTGACGGCGTAGTGAAAAATACAAAAGCTAATTTAATTGTTGGTGCTGATGGTATTAGAAGTTCCGTACGGAAATTATTAATTGGAGAAACAACTACTCCACTACGATATCTAAACTGTATTGTGATTTTAGGAATTTGTCCTTTAACAGCAATCGAAGATACAAATAGCTCGTTACTTGATTCTGCTACTGTATTTCAAACTGCCAATGGAAGCGAACGAATATATATAATGCCTTACGACTCAGAATCTGTTATGTGGCAGCTTAGCTTTCCAATGACAGAAAATCAAGCGATAAACTTAAGTGCTAAAGGACAAAAATCACTAAAAGAAGAAGCAATACTGAGATGTCAATGGCACGCTCCTATTCCTGAGATATTGAAAGCTACTTCTGTCAATCAAATCTCTGGTTATCCTGCATACGATAGAGAATTGCTCGATTCAGATTTACTACTTAATGCTGGAAACAGTGCTTTAATAGGCGATGCTGCACATCCTATGAGTCCATTCAAGGGACAAGGTGCAAACCAAGCATTACTTGATGCATTAGCATTGGCAAGAGTCATTACTAAGGAGTGTGAATCTTCCTCTCAATGGAAAATAGATGGACTCAGAAATACTATTTTGAAAGATTTTGAATCTGAAATGATAGAACGAACTGCTGTCAAAGTTAAAGATTCAGCTGAAGCGGCATTATTCCTTCATTCTGAAACGGTACTTTTAGAAGGTAATTCACCGCGCGGAAGTCTTGCAAAGAAAAAGTAATAATAAAATCTTGTTACAATAGAATCAATCGTAAAATAATCTAAAATGAATTTTTACAAATCTTTCTTTTCTATAATGCTTAGACTGAGATTCTTTAGCTATAAACAATTCAATATTATAATCTAAAATTATAATTTATTAAAAATGAGAATTTACATTTTATGATATTCCTTTCTTAAAGACAATCAATTAAAATGTTTCTATCAAAACTTTATAAATTTATTCGGACTGCCTTTTAAAGCTACAAAATGTAAAATTTTGAATCGTTTCGAAAGGTGTTTTGTGATCTTCAGTGGTACATCTTATTTTATTAAATCCATTTTTGAATTCAATTTCTAAATCATTTTCATCATATTGTAGAATATCTAGTCCACTACATTTCGTTGGTCCGTTTTTAGAAAAAGTTCCAATTATTAAATATCCATTAACTGCTTTTCTGGCCAATTCTATATATTTTTCAATTTGTTGAGGTTTAGTTAAGAAATGAAATGTCGCTCTGTCGTGCCAAATATCATAGTTTTTTGTTGGAACAAATTCGGTTATATTGCTTACAATCCAATTAACTTTCTCACCTTTTGCTCCCAATCGCTTTTTAGCCTTTTCCAGTGCTTTTGCTGAAATATCTAAGACGGTAATGTTTTTATATCCTTCTTCTAATAAAAAATCTACCAGTTTACTATCTCCCCCACCAATATCAATAATTTCGATATTTTTATCTAAACTAAAAGAATGAATAAACTCAAGAGAAGTTCTTGGAACATCTTGTGTCCAACTAACTTGTTCTGGATTTTTTGTTTCATAGACTGTTTCCCAATGATCTTTATTAACTTCATTCATAATTTCCTTGCTTCCGTTTAATTGTTATTAAAAACGTTTTACTGCTTACTATATATACAAATTTAGTAACTATTTATTTTCTTACACAGTTTATTTTTTTTCGGACAACATTTACAATGCTAATCGCCAAGTCTTTGTTCAATACATTTTAACGATTTTTTAGAATACAATCGCTTTTTTAGTTTAATTAAACCTTGGATGATAAAAGTATAGATAAATATGCATTAAAATATAAAATGAAAATTACAAAATATAGCTTAGCATTACTTAATGATTATGGTGACTTAAAAAATAGTGCAATAGTTCTGGTAAAGCTTCAACTTTGACCTGCTTTATTAAATCTATTTTTAAGCTATTGAAAGGTCTTTAAAATCGTTAAGTAGATTTTAATATCGTCAAAGAAGAATAAATAAGACGATAGTAAATTTTTTAATAAAGGAGTTTAAAAGTAAGTGCTTTTATTTCAAACTATTGGATATCGATGATTTTTGAAATTGATGACAAAGATTATCCATATATCAAAAAAAAACTCCTTAATTTCTTAAGGAGTTTTGTGGGCGATGAGGGGTTCGAACCCCCGACCCCCTCGGTGTAAACGAGGTGCTCTGAACCAGCTGAGCTAATCGCCCTTTCGGGTTGCAATATCTTTCGGTATTGCGTGTGCAAATATACAGTTAGAAATCGTATTCACAAGCACTTTTTAAAATTATTTTCATAAAAAATTTTCAATATTTCCTTTGTCTCTCTTTAACAGCATTTTAAATAAGAGATGATTCCGAATCATTTTTTTGTATTCCCTTCGTATAGTCTTACATTTGCTTTTTTAAATAATAAAAAATGGCAAGATTCAAAGAAAACGATTTACCAAAATCAAAAATCACAGCGACATCACTCAATAAAGCACTAATTATCTTTAAATATGCAGGCGGTCATAAATGGAAATTCTACGTTGGTTTAATATTTCTTCTTTTTACAGGAGCAACAGCTTTAGCATTTCCAAAGCTTATGGGTATGCTTATCGATTGCGTTAAAAATAAGGATAACTCTGAAGCTAATTATATTGCATTAGGTCTTATTGTTATTTTATTTATGCAATCCATATTTTCATTTTTTAGATTGTATTTATTTGTCAATTTTACAGAACACACGCTCGCAAATCTTCGTTTAGCATTATATAGTAATTTAGTAAAATTACCTATGTCTTTCTTTTCACAAAAGCGTGTTGGCGAATTAAACAGCCGAATCAGTTCTGATATTACCCAAATTCAAGACACTTTAACTTCAACCATCGCAGAGTTTTTAAGACAATTCATATTGATCATTGGTGGTGTGCTTTTACTAGCAAGTGAAAGTATCAAATTAACATTATTAATGTTATCTGTTGTTCCGCTTGTAGCTGTGGCAGCGGTTATTTTTGGTCGTTTTATTCGAAAATACTCAAAAAGTGTTCAAGATAAAGTGGCAGAAAGCCAAGTTATAGTTGAAGAAACAATGCAAGGTATTTCTATTGTAAAGGCTTTCGCCAATGAATGGTACGAAATCGCACGATATGATGGCAAAATTAAAGAAGTAGTAAAAATAGCAATCAAAGGAGGAAAATATAGAGGATACTTTGCCTCATTTATTATTTTCTGTCTTTTCGGAGCCATCGTTGCTGTAGTATGGTTTGGTGTTCGCTTAAGCATCAGCGGAGAAATGAGCGTGGGTCAATTGATTTCGTTCGTTTTGTACTCTACATTTGTTGGAGCATCTTTTGGTGGTATAGCAGAACTATATGCACAAATACAAAAGGCTATTGGAGCAACAGAACGTGTTTTTGAATTACTCGATGAAGCACCTGAAAAAATCAATTCAGTTCAAAATCCTTCTTATCAAAAAATTAAAGGTGATGTGACTTTCAAAAACGTCGGTTTCAGCTATCATTCTAGAAAGGAAATTAAAGTATTAAAAGATGTTAGTTTTACCGCTAGTTATGGCCAAAAAATTGCCATCGTTGGACCTAGTGGAACTGGAAAATCGACTATAGCATCATTACTTTTACGCTTTTACAACATTGATAGCGGAGAAATACTTGTCGATGGTAAAAACATTTATGATTATGACTTAGAAAAGCTACGTGGAAATATGAGCATTGTACCGCAAGACGTTATATTGTTTGGTGGGACGATCAAAGAAAATATCGCTTACGGAAAACCAGATGCTACTAATGACGAAATAATTTTGGCAGCGAAGCAAGCTAATGCTCTCAATTTTATCGAAAGTTTCCCTGAGAAATTTGAAACAATCGTTGGAGAACGAGGGATTAAATTATCGGGAGGTCAAAGACAGCGTATTGCGATCGCACGCGCCTTGCTTAAAAATCCTAGTATTTTGATATTAGATGAAGCAACTTCTTCATTAGATAGTGAAAGTGAAAAATTAGTACAAGAGGCTCTTGAAATTTTAATGCAAGGAAGAACGAGTATAATTATTGCGCACCGTTTATCAACAATTCGCAGCGCTGACCAAATATTAGTTTTAGACAATGGCGTAATCTCAGAGCAAGGAACGCATCAAGAACTTATTACATTGGAAAATGGAATGTATAAAAACTTAAGTAACTTACAGTTTAGTAATAGTTAGAATCCTCTCCCCGTCCCTCTCCGAAGGAGAGGGTGATTAAATTGGAAAACATTGGTATATAAGTTTAATATACATTGTAAAGTAATTAGCTATTACAAATTCAAAATTAATTTATATCATTAATCTTTAAAAATAAAAAGCTCCAATTTTGAAAAATTGGAGCTTTTTTACTTCTATATAATTAGAAAATAATCGCTGAAAACTGAAAACTAATAATTTACTATCATTTACTGATCACTCAATACTTAACAATGATTACTCAATACTAAATACTGACACTGATCACTCAATACTGATCACTGATCACTGATCACTGAATACTGATCACTGAAACTTACTTCCCCTTTCTTCTATTTCTTTCTGCTTTTATCATTGATAGTTCACGGCTCGTTTGTCCCGCAACTGAAGTATTTTCTTCCGCACGACGAATTAAGTACGGCATAACATCTTTTACTGGTCCAAAAGGCAAGTATTTAGCATCATTATATCCGTTTTCAGCTAAGTTGTAGCTAATATTATCACTCATTCCATACAATTGACCAAACCAAATGCGGTCATCGTTTGGATTTATACCTTTCTCTTTCAATAATTCCATCAATTTGTAAGTACTCAATTCGTTATGCGTTCCTGCAAAAATCGACATCGTATCTAAATGCTCTGCCATATAACAAACAGTATCATCATAATTTTTATCGGTAGCTTCTTTAGTTGCGCAGATTGGAGAGGGATATCCCTTTTCTACAGCGCGAGCTATTTCCTTTTCCATGTAAGCGCCACGAACAAGCTTCATACCAATAAAAAATCCTTCTGCTTTTGCTTTTTCATGCAATTGTTTTAAGTAATCTAAACGATCCCAGCGGTACAATTGTAAAGTATTAAAAACAATAGCTTTTTCTTTATTGTATTTTCGCATCATATTAGTTACAACTTCGTCAGCAGCGTCTTGCATCCAGCTCTCTTCTCCATCAATCAACAAAGCGACATTCTTTTTATGAGCTTCGTTACACACTTGGTCAAAACGAACTAACACTCTATTCCACTCTGCTTGCTCATCAGCAGTTAAAGCAATTTTAGCTCCTATTTTTTCGTACAGTTCGAAACGGCCAAAACCAGTCGGTTTAAAAACTGCAAATGGAATTGCCTGACGCTCTTTGGCAAATTCAATAGTTTTCAAAGTCATATCTAGTGCAGCATCAAACTGATTTTCCTCTTCTTTTCCTTCAACAGAATAATCCAATACGGAAGAAACTCCTTTCGTATACATCTTATCCACCACTGAAAGACAGTCATCTTCGTTCACGCCACCACAAAAATGGTCAAACACAGTAGCGCGAATCAATCCTTCAACAGGAAGGTTAGCTTTTAGTGCAAAATTTGTAACTGCGGTACCTATTCGAACTAAAGGTTGATTATCAATCATTTTAAAAAGAAAATAAGCTCTGTCCAGCTCAGTGTCGCTTTTTAACGAAAATGCAACTTGTGTATTATTGAATATTTTTTCCATTTTTTGTGAAATTTTTCTACAAATATAAAGAGACTTTTAAATATTATTCAGCAAAAATTACCTTATTTTGCGGTTGTAATAAATAATTTAAGATGCAATCAATTCAAGCCAACAGTTATCCAATTCATTTTAATGAAAAAGCATATGAAGCGCTAAATCTTCATATAAACGAAAACAAATATTCAAACCTATTTATTATTGTTGACAGCAATACAAATGAGTTTTGTTTACCTCATTTTCTGCCCTTTTTAGAAACTGATTTAACGATTGAAATCATCGAATTTGAAGCTGGAGAAATTAATAAAAGCATAGAGACTTGCGTCCAAGTTTGGAATGTATTAACGGAGCTTGGTGCTGACAGAAAAACACTGATCATTAATTTAGGTGGAGGCGTTGTAACGGATTTAGGTGGTTTTGTAGCCTCTACTTTTAAAAGAGGTGTTGATTTTATTCACATCCCTACTACTCTACTATCAATGGTTGACGCTTCTGTAGGTGGAAAAAACGGAGTAGATTTAGGTAATTTAAAGAACCAAATTGGCGTGATCAACGTACCGACAATGGTTCTTATTGATACACAGTATCTTGAAACGGTTCCTCAAAACGAAATGCGTTCTGGATTGGCAGAAATGCTAAAACACGGTTTAATTTATGATAAAGAATATTGGGAACAATTTCTGGATTTAAAAGCGCTGGACTTCGCCGACTTTGACCAATTAATTTACCGATCTGTAGAAATTAAGAACGAAATCGTAACCCAAGATCCTACTGAGAAAAACATTCGTAAAGCATTGAATTTCGGACATACGCTCGGTCATGCGATAGAAAGTTATTTTTTAGAAAATGAAGATAAGACTACTTTGTTACACGGTGAGGCGATTGCTGCGGGAATGATATTAGAAAGTTACATTTCTATGACCAAAGAATTGATCAATGAAAATGAATATTCGGAAATCAAATCAAGTCTCAAATCGATATATGAAGACATTGTTTTTGATGAAAATGATATCGAACCTATACTTGATTTACTTATTCATGATAAAAAGAACGAATATGGTAACATACAGTTTGCACTTATTGAAGGTATCGGAAAGATTAAAATTAATCAATCAGTTGAAAATGAATTAATTCTTAATGCCTTCGCAGATTATAAATCTTAATTTTATTTTTACAAAAAGGAGGTAGTGAGTTTATAATATTTTTTTACATTTGCATCAATGAAAAAGTGTCAAAATAAGCCAAATTATAGTTCTAATAAAACTCGGAACAATATGTCTTTTCTAAGAATATTGAAGCGATTTTATTCTATTAAAGGAAACTTTAGTTTTGATGTATTTCAATATATGAAATCAGATCACGAAAAGCTTCAGATTATATATGCGAATATTCGAGTTTGAATTGTAGCTTAAATTATTTTAAAATATTCTAATCTACTAATTTATCACATCTGATGAACACAAAATATTCTGATTTAATCAATCAAACTTATTATTTCCCTCAAGAAGAATTTAAACTGAACAAAGACAATCTTCAATTTCACAATATTGATTTGATGAGTCTTGTTGAAAAATATGGTACGCCATTAAAATTCACATATTTACCACAAATATCAAATAACATCAACAAAGCTAAAGCATGGTTTAGAAAGTCGATGGAAAAAAATAAGTACGAAGCTAAGTATTACTACTGCTATTGTACTAAGAGTTCTCATTTTGAATATATAATGAATGAAGCTTTCAAAAACAACATACACATTGAAACATCGTCTGCTTTTGACATTAATATCGTTGAAAATTTACTTCAAAACGGTAAAATAAACAAAAGCACCTATGTAATATGTAATGGTTTTAAAAGAGATCAATATGTTGAAAATATTGCGCGATTAATTAATAATGGTCATAAGAATACGATTCCTATTATTGATAATTACGAAGAACTAGATTTACTTCAAGCAGAAATCAAAGGTAAATTCAAAATTGGAATTCGTATCGCGGCAGAAGAAGAACCAAAGTTTGAGTTTTATACTTCAAGACTTGGAATAGGATACAAAAACATAGTAAGTTTTTACAAGAAACAAATTCAAGATAATAAAAATTTGGAACTGAAAATGTTGCACTTTTTTATCAATACGGGGATTAATGACAATGCTTATTACTGGAACGAACTTGTAAAATGTATCAAAGTTTATGTTGCCTTGAAAAAGGAATGTCCATCATTAGACGGATTAAATATTGGTGGTGGTTTTCCAATTAAAAACTCTCTAGCATTTGATTTCGATTACCAATATATGATTGACGAAATTATCAACCAAATCAAAATTGCTTGCGACGAAGCAGAAGTTGATGTTCCTAATATTTTTACGGAGTTTGGATCGTTTACAGTAGGAGAAAGCGGTGGAGCTATTTATCAGATTTTGTATCAAAAACAGCAAAACGATAGAGAGAAATGGAATATGATTGATTCTTCTTTCATTACTACTTTACCAGACACTTGGGCAATTAATAAGCGTTTTATAATGCTTGCTGTTAATCGCTGGAATGATACTTATGAAAGAGTTTTACTAGGTGGAATGACTTGTGATAGTGATGACTATTACAACTCTGAACAAAACATGAATGCAATTTATCTACCTAAATACAACAAAGAAAAACCACTTTATATTGGGTTTTTTAACACTGGAGCTTATCAAGAAACGATAGGTGGTTATGGTGGTTTGCACCACTGTTTGATTCCGCAGCCAAAACATATTTTGATTGATAGAGATGAAAATGGTATATTGGCAACTGAAGTTTTCTCAGAACAACAAACTGCTGACGAGGTACTTAAAATATTAGGTTACGATAAAAAATAATATATATTTGTCTATTAGGTAACTAATTTTTATAAATTGCTTTATTTATAAATCAAATTTATATAAGACTTTTTAAGATTAAATAAAATAAATAAAAACAAAATGAGTAAAGGACCAATCAGCCAATTTATTGAGAAGAATTATCTGCATTTTAATGCAGCTGCTTTAGTGGATGCTGCAAAAGGATATGAAGAACATTTATTAGATAATGGGAAAATGATGATTACACTTGGTGGTGCGATGAGTACTGCTGAACTTGGAAAATCATTAGCAGAAATGATCCGTCAGGACAAAGTACATATTATTTCATGTACTGGAGCTAATCTTGAAGAAGATATTATGAACTTAGTTGCTCATAACTCTTACAAGAGAATTCCAAATTATAGAGATTTAACACCTCAAGAAGAGCGCGATTTATTAGACAATCACTTTAATCGTGTAACTGATACTTGTATTCCTGAAGAAGAAGCCTTTAGAAGATTACAGTCGCATTTATTTGATATTTGGAACAAAGCTGATAAATCTGGAGAACGTTTTTTTCCACATGAATTTATGTTCCAAATGATTAACTCAGGAGTTTTAGAGCAGTATTACGAAATTGATCCAAAAGATTCTTGGATGGTTGCTGCAGCTGAAAAAAATCTTCCAATAGTAGTTCCAGGTTGGGAAGACAGTACGATGGGAAATATTTTTGCATCTTATTGCATCAAAGGAGAATTCAAACCAACAACTACAAAAAGCGGAATTGAATACATGATGTGGTTAGCGGATTGGTATCCAAAAAACTGTGGTGGTAAAGGAATCGGTTTCTTCCAGATTGGTGGTGGAATTGCTGGTGACTTCCCTATATGTGTGGTACCAATGCTAGATCAAGATTTAGAAGTAGAAAATGTTCCGTTTTGGAGCTATTTCTGTCAAATTTCAGATTCTACAACAAGTTACGGTTCATATTCAGGAGCAGTGCCAAATGAAAAAATTACTTGGGGTAAATTAGATATCACAACTCCTAAGTTTATCATCGAGTCTGATGCTACAATTGTAGCACCTTTAATTTTCGCTTATTTATTAGACCTATAGCATATTTATGAAAAGAGTAATAGTTGATTACGCCAAACTTACGAACGAAATTTTAAATCTACTAGTAGAAAAATTTCCAGATGGTTATGATGATTCAAACATCATAAGTTTTAGAAACGCTAAAAATGAATTGATTGAAGCAGTCGAGGTTCGCACTGATGATACAATTTATTTGGTAAAAGTGAGCACAAAACTTTCTGATAGAATTGAAAATTATGACGAAGATGAGGAAATGTTAATTGACGAAGTTGTTGAACCAATAAAAGGTCTAGACTTAGATGATGATATTGACGATGATGACGAAGATGATGCTATCGATAAGCCAGATACTGGCGATGATGAAGATGACGAAGATGCAGATGAAAAAGATTATGCAGATGAAGAAGACGATCAAGATGATGAAGATTAATTTCTATCATTCTTACTTATACAATTTAAAAGGAACTCTTAAATGAGTTCCTTTTTTTTATTACTTTAGTTTCAAAACGTACACGCCACAATGACTACCCAAATCTTACACGACACATTAAAGGAAAATTTTGGATTTGAAAAATTCAGACCCAATCAAGAGGACATCATTAATGGTGTGCTTTCTGGACAAGATACTTTAGCAATCATGCCCACTGGTGGTGGGAAATCAATCTGTTTTCAATTGCCTGCATTACTCTTTCCAGGTATTACTGTAGTTATTTCGCCGCTTATTGCTTTAATGAAAGATCAAGTTGATAGTTTGAAAGCGAATGGCATTGAAGCATGCTTTATTAACAGTAGTCAAACAGAAGACGAACGTCAATTCTACATCGAAAGTCTAAAAAACAACACAATAAAATTAGTTTACATTGCGCCTGAGAGTTTATCTTTTCTAGATACTATTTTTAATAGTCTAACAATTAGTCTGATTGCAATTGATGAAGCACATTGTATTTCTGCATGGGGACATGACTTTAGACCAGCTTATACTAACCTAGGTTATTTAAAAAATCGCTTCCCTTCCACTCCAATCTTAGCTTTAACTGCAACGGCTGATAAAGCTACACGTAAGGATATTAGCGATCAATTAAACTTAATAAATCCTACTATTTTTATAGCTTCTTTTGATCGAAAAAATTTAAGTTTAGAAGTTCGTCCCGCTTTAGACCGCGTCAAACAAATTATCGATTTTATAAAAGAGAAGCCAAATGAGTCTGGAATAATTTACTGCTTAAGTAGAAAAACCACAGAGGAGCTCGCCGAAAAATTACAAAAAGTTGGAGTCAATGCAAAAGCCTATCATGCAGGTTTGGACAATAAAATTCGGTCAACAACACAAGATCAATTTATAAATGATGATTGCCAAGTAGTTTGTGCTACAATTGCTTTTGGGATGGGAATTGACAAATCAAATGTGCGTTGGGTTATTCATTATAATTTACCCAAAAATATCGAAGGCTATTATCAAGAAATTGGTCGTGCGGGACGCGATGGTTTACCTTCTGAAACGGTATTGTTCGAAAGTTACGGCGATATGATTCAGCTTCAAAAATTTGCTTCTCAAGGTTTAAACGCAGAAGTGCAGTTAGCAAAACTAGAGCGAATGAAACAATATGCCGATGCATTAAGCTGTCGTCGCAAAATTCTACTTTCCTATTTTGGCGAACTTGTTACTGATAATTGTGGAAATTGTGATATCTGTAAAAACCCACCTTTATTTTTTGATGGAACTGTAATTGCTCAAAAGGCATTATCAGCCATTATTCGTTTGCAGGAAATTGAACCTTTACCAGTTATTATTGACTTTTTACGAGGTTCTAAAAACGCATATATTTACGAAAAGGAATATCAGCACTTGAAAACATATGGTGTAGGAGCTGATCTTTCTTGGTTTGACTGGAATCAATATTTAATCCAGCTGATAAATTTAGGCTATTGCGAAATTGCATTTCATCAGCAAAATAAAATTAGATTAACCGCTTTTGCAAAGAAGGTGCTTTTTGAAAGAGAAAAAGTGCAACTAACAAACGTGCATAAAATTAATGTAGATAAAGTTGAATTAAAAGAAAAGAAATCAAAATCCACTACTAATTCTCTTTTCGAAAACTTGAGAAAATTACGATATGAAATTTCCAAGGAAGAAGAAGTTCCGGCTTATGTGATATTTAGCGATGCGGCTTTGCGCCAAATGGAAAACGAGCGTCCTATGAGCGATGAGGAACTATTAGCCATTGACGGTGTGGGAAAAGCAAAGCTAGAAAAATATGGTGATATTTTTATTAAAGCTATAATTGATTTTCAGAAAGCCAAATTAGTTACTAAAAAGAAAGAAGGCACAACTTACAAAGAAACTTTAGAATTATACAACAGTGGATTATCAGTTGGAGCTATAGCAGAGAAGCGGAAATTAGGTTTAAGTACAATTATGTCACACTTAGCTAAACTATATCTAGACGGATCAGCGATTGACTTAAATGCATTTGTTTCAACTGAGGAAGTTAATGAAATTGCAATAGCTAAACAAAAGCTTGAATCTCCAGTTGCCTTAAAACCTTATTTTGATTATTTCGAAGAGAAAATAGATTACGGAAAAATCAGATTAGGTTTAGCGATACTCGAAAAAGAAAATACAATTAGTTAATCATGACTACTTCCTTCCAACCATTCGTAGATTCTGACACTAAGATTTTAATTTTAGGAACTATGCCTGGAATAGTATCTCTTGAAAATCAAGAATATTACGCGCATCCGCGAAATCATTTCTGGCGTATTATCTACAAATTATATAGTGATCAAGAAGTTTCCACTTTATTTACAGATAAAATCAAACTTTTGCAGGCAAATTCTATCGGAATATGGGACGTATTAGAAAATTGCGAGCGAAAAGGAAGTTTAGACATGCATATTAAAAATTATAAGGAAAATGATTTTGAATCACTTTTTAAAAAATTTCCTGCAATACACAAAATTGCCTTTAATGGCAAGGAGAGTCATAAATATTTTTTTAAGAAATTCGGACAAATAAAAGGCATCACGTATTACGTAATGCCTTCTACAAGTCCTGCTAACACAATGTGTTTCGAAAAAAAATTAGAAATATGGTCTGCGATAAAAGAGTAAATTATAAATAACGCTCTTCAAAAACTTTTTGATGGTGTTTTTGATGACCTATCATAATAAACCCAATCGCACGTACAGATACACCAGCATTAGATGCAATTCCCGTTCTTTCTAATTGTTCTACCGAAAGACTTTTAAATAAAAAAATATTTGAATGCCTTACAGCTGAAAACTCAGTTAATAAGTCTTGAAGACCGCGATCATTAGCCGTAGTGTTATCTATATATTCATTTTCATCAAATCCCGGTAGCGGAGTTTTGTCATTTCTTGAAATGCGTAAAGCACGATACGCAAAAATTCGCTCTGTATCTATTATATGTTGAATGATTTCTTTGATAGTCCACTTTCCCTCAGCATACCGATAGTCAAATTTATCCATAGGAATATTTTGGACAAAGTGAATGAAATCATGTAATGATATTTCTAATTCTTCAATCAATGTTATTTCACCCAAAGCATTAATATAAGGGAAATATGATTCGGCATACTCTTTAACTGGTAATTGTGATAGTTTCATTTTTTTATCTTTTAAGCTGAATTTCTACTAGCATTTGTATTTCCAAAAAGAGAGCGAGTAACGATTTTCTCATATACTTTTATAAGCTCCTCATTTGGTACACTTTCTTTATTTAATTCATTTATCTTTAACAATGCATACTGTTGTATTGTAATCAATGGCAATATGATACGCTCTCTAACATCAATTGAAGCTTTACCATCAGGATAGTTCTCCATTAAACTTTTATGACCTGCAATTTTTAACAATAATCGTTTCGTTTCTAAAAATTCATCGTAAATAATTTGCCAAAATTCTCCAAACTCAGCATCTTTTCTCATGTATGCTGTTAAAGGAAAAAATGACTTTGCTAATGACATCATACTGTTTTCTAAAAGTGTTTTAAAGAACATTGAATTATTGTATAAGTCCTGAACTTTGTCCCACTGATTAGTTTCCTCATAATGTTTTAGCGCCGTTCCTAAACCAAAGAATCCAGGAACATTTTGCTTCAGTTGGCTCCAAGAACCTACAAATGGAATTGCTCTCAAATCAGCAAAATCCAAACTTGCAGATTTGCTCCTTTTTGAAGGTCGGCTTCCTATGTTTGTCTTTGCGTAATATTTCAAAGTGCTCATCTGTTCTAAATATGGAATGAATTTAGGATGATTTTTAAAACTTAAGTATTTTTCGTATCCCAAATCCGCTAAAGCATTTAGAACATTTTTTTCATCGCTACTAAGCTCATTTTCACCTTTATTAAAAACTTGGTTTGTAACACCGGCACTTACTAAATTTTCTAAATTATATCGGCAAGAATCCATAGTTCCAAAGTTTGAACTAATGGTTTGTCCCTGCACAGTAATCTGAATTTCGTTATTTTCAATATTTGGACCTAACGAAGCATAAAACTTATGTGTTTTTCCTCCACCACGAGCTGGAGGTCCTCCACGACCATCAAAGAATATAACTTTAATGCCGTATTTTCTAGAAATCGCAGTAAGCTCTTCCTTCGCCTTATAAATACTCCAGTTTGCCATAAGATAACCACCATCTTTAGTTCCATCAGAAAAGCCAAGCATTATTGTTTGCTTATTATCTCTGTTAGCCAAATGCTTCGCATAAGCTGGATTTAAGTATAATTTTTCCATTATTTCATGTGCACTTTGTAAATCTTCGACAGATTCAAAAAGAGGAATAATATCAACAGTAGGATTCTCCCAGTTAGTCAATCGGAATAATGCAAAAGTCTCCATCACATTAAGTGCGCTTTCATTATTACTAATAATGTATCGGTTAGCACCAAATTCTCCATTTTTAGCCTGAATCGTTTTAATGGATTGTACTGATTCAATAGTTAAACGTGTTAATTCATTTTCGAAAACCGTAGGATCTAAATCACTGCTTAAGTTCGATAAGACCTCGAATTTTTCTGCTTCTGCTAATTCAAAATAATTTTTAGGAAAAACGCTAGCATCGTTTTTCAAGTAATAATCAACAATATCACTAAAAACTGAATCGTGTATTTTACTGTTTTGACGAATATCCAATGACGCAAAATGAAAACCAAATAGATTTACTTTTATTAACAAAGCCTCTAAATCATCTAAATATAAAGATTGATGTTGGTCAATTATTATATGTTTAATTTTATTCAATTGTGCTTTAAACTCTTCTAGAGTGATAAATATTTCACCTTTAGAATAAAATACAGACCTATAAAGCTTATATTCAAGTTCAGCAACTAATGTATCTACGCCTGAGAAAGTTAATTTTCTTTTTAGTGCTCTAATTTCGATATAATAACATTTCAAAATTGAAGTACGAAGTCTTTCAGCAACATTTAAAGTTATGTCTGTAGTTACGAATGGATTTCCATCACGATCACCACCTGGCCAAAAACCAAGTTGAATTAATGGATTGTCAATTGATTTACCTTTAAAAATATTTTTTTGTAAGTAGTGCACCATTTCTCCTGACGTCTCATAGAAAACGTTTTCAAGATACCAGATCAAACTTACTGCCTCATCAAATGGATTAGGTTTTTCGTCCTTAATAAAAGGTGTTTTTCCTAATTGAGCTAATAATTGTTTGATCTCTAATAAATTATTTTCCCTAATTGCATTAGTTAAATCATTGATTATTCCTAATACTGCTCCAGGATAAAACTGAGTTGGATGCGCAGTTAAAACCGTCCTAACATGAAAATTTTGCAAAAAGTCAATTACTTCTTCTTGCTTATTTTTAGCATCTGTTTTTTCTTTTACATCCCTTAACGATCCTCGCCCTTCCATATTGTGAACTATGGGAAAAGCTGCATCTTCAATCGCATCAAATAAAACAACTTGACGCTCGATGTACTGAATAAAACGAAACATTATATCAATCTTATCTTCCTCAGTAGCATTTTGTAAATATCTTTCAGCGAAAAAATCTACAATCTCTTTAGGTGTTTCTTGTTTTTTAAATCCTGTATCGCATATATCTGAAAATAAAGGCAGTAATGCTCCCGTATTATCAATGGAATCAAAAGGAAGCGTAATAAAAACACTATTATAGATGTTATATTTTGATAGAACGTCTTGGTTAAAACGTTCGATTTTTGGTAAAGTATACATAATTATATAGTTGTAGTTGGTTTAGTCAATTAATTTGTCATAAAAAAACCCCAAGAATAAACTTGAGGTTATATTTTAAATATAGCGTATTCAAGTTTACTTACATATTTTTGAAAATAGTATGCATCAAACGCTTCTTATCATTAATGCTTTCTTCAAGCGAAATCATAGTTTCAGTTCTATAAACACCATCAATATCATCAATCATGAAGATGACATCTTTTGCATGCTTAGTATCTTTTGCTCTAATCTTGCAAAAAATATTGAATTTACCTGTTGTAACAGAGGCTACAGTTACATAAGGAATTTCATTAATACGTTCTAAAACGAATTTTGTTTGAGACGTGTTGTTTAAGAAAACACCAACGTAAGCGATGAAAGAATAACCTAACTTGTCATAATCAAGTACCAAAGATGATCCCATGATTATACCAGCATCCTCCATCTTTTTTACTCTAACATGAACCGTTCCTGCAGAAATCAGTAATTTTTTTGCAATATCGGTAAAGGGAACTCTTGTGTTATCAATCAGCATATCCAATATCTGGTGATCTACTTCATCTAAACGAAATTTACTCATAATTCTTTAATTAATTTTATTTTAATTGCTTTAACAAAGTATAAAATTATACATAAATATTAACAAGACGATACAATAATTACGATTTTATCATTCCATTAACAAATTTGATGTTATTATCTAAATAAAAATCAGCTTTTTGATTTAACTTCGGAATATTATCAGCATCATCTTTATATAAGGCCTCTTCCGCATCGTATTCAAAATGAGCAAAGTAATGTTCTAAATTTCCTATTTCTGAAATGTAGGCATTAAAGCATATCTGATTTTCAATTAACTCTTCTTTGTATTGAGCTGCAAAATTGGTGATTTTTTCAATACCATCATAATTAATTTTGATGTTTTTATAAATAAAATCATAAAAAACGACTTTATTCTGAGAAATATTCAAGTATTTGTCAATTCCATTGACAACTATAACGTTTTCGTAAAGTGTAATGAAACTGGTTACAAGTGACATGAAAATATATTTACGGGTTTCTTCTCGCTGATAATCACCTGCAAAATGACCCGCTTCAAACAAAATAGTAGGTGCTCCTAAACTCTGAAACATATCACCAATACAATTGATGTTGAAAGAATCATCAAAACGACCTACTTGTCCAGGAATATACTTCTGTAATGCTTCATTAATTGCTACAATTACCGAAATAGCTTTCATTCTTGATTCATTAATCTCTCTTGCATCATTATAAGAAGGAGCTAAAAAAGAAACTGTAGCTGGCTTACCAGTAGCGCCAACGCCGAAAATAGTGCGTTGATCGTGCAAGTTAAAACAGTAGTCCGGTTTAAAAGAATCAAATGTTTTTCGTAAAACTTGACTTTCTGGCTGAGAAAGATCTACAGAGTCGCGATTCAGGTCTACTTTGTTAGCATTTTCTCTGGTATATAACAAAGCTCCATCTGGATTTAAAATCGGAATACTTAAAAAAGTAAATTTATTTAGAAATTGCTGTGCTAAATCAGAACCACTTTTTAAGAAATTTAAAAAATCAAATAATGCTTTTGTCGTCGTACTTTCATTTCCATGCATTTGCGACCACAGAAAAATTTTCATCTTACCTGATCCAATTTGGAAAGAATAAATAGGTTTCTCTAAAACAGAGTATCCTATAATTTTAAGTTCATTTTCCGTATTTAATTTATTCAATAGTGGCTCAATCGAACTTAAAGTTAAGTAACGACCACTTATTGATTTCTCTTTATTTTGATTAAAAAGCACTTCTAAATTCATTGCGTTTTGTTTGATTTACAAAAGTAAACATCTTTACATTTACATTTGTAAACTCAAAAAGCAAACAATTTTTCATTAATGTAAACACTTATATTACGCGTTAACCGCAAACGCATATCCTTACAATTAACAATTGTTACTAGTTATATAATAATTTATTAAAATATTTAAAACTAGTATTTTAACGTATATTAATTTTAGCATTACTTCAAACAAATATTACTGTATTCTATTATTTACATCTGTAATCTTGCTATTAAGATTACTTTTAGTTACATTTGTAATTAGTAATGGATTAATTGTAATTTACAATGGTAAACATAGAAGATTTTATAAAAAGGCTGGAGATATTGTTAGACTATTACAGTCTAAATGCTTCTTCTTTTGCAGATAAAATTGGTGTACAAAGATCAAGCTTGTCTCACCTATTATCTGGAAGAAATAAGCCAAGTTTAGATTTTATACTTAAAATTTTAGAGGTTTACCCCGATGTAGATTTGTACTGGATTTTAAATGGGAAGGGAACTTTTCCAAAATCTTCTAATGAGAACTTTGAAAATATTGCACAAATTAACACTGTTTCAAAAGAGAACGATTCTCCACTACAACATAAAGATAGCATTGCTGAAGATTTATTTTCGAATAATAAAATAACAAAAGCAGTTACTAACTCCACTACAAAAGAAATAGAAAAACAGAATAACACTGCTGAACTAAATTCTAGCGAGATTGATAAAATTGTAATTTTTTATAAAAATGGAACTTTCAAAAGTTACAGACCAGATTAGTTAAAATAAAAAAATGAGCTCGATATAATATCGAGCTCATTTTTTCTAGGAAATATATTTATTTTACTTTTTCTAAATAAGTAAAAAACACTTGGTGCTCAAAAATTTGAACCTTTAATTTATTTTCTTAAAAGAAAGATTGAAGTAACCGCTGCTTCTACTCGTGAATTTGTTGGAGCTACATCAGCAGATGTCATTGGATATACAAATGTTAGCACTTTACCACCACCATTTAATCGTTCTGCTACATAAATATAATTAGTAGAACTATCATAAGCAACGTCAACAGGATTTCCTAACATAGAATTAGGACCGTATATTCTAACTTGGTTAGAAACAGCAATTGTGCCTAACGCTGGAGTTGAAGCGAAAACACTTGAAAAATTTTTTATAACAATTATTCCACCGTCAGTTGCTGAAGCTGCGTCAGCAACATCAGTTAAAATCATTACATCATCCGCTGAAGAGTACGTGATACCGTGTGTACGTGTCAAACCTGCTATTGTTACGCGTTTAGTTGCAGTAATCATACCTGAAGCTTTGCTCATAAAATCTTTAAAAAGAACAACATCACCAGTTAAATCAGCAACTGCGTACAAGTCTGCTCCAGTCATGTGTATTCCCCAAAGTTTAAAATCAGTTATAAAGGTTTTTAGTAAATCAAAACCCAGAACAGTCTTTTTATAAACAAAAAGCTTATTTGTCATTCCGTTTGTAGCAAATTGATCTTGCGCCACCACAACGATATCCCCGGAAACTGCTGTTTCCCTAGCATTAGTGAATTGGCCAGTAATACTATTTAATGTAGCATTCAAATTATCGGTTCCTGCTTTGAATCCCGTTTTTAAACCGGAATAACTTTCTAAACGATTGCTAGTTCTTGAAGCGACGATTACTGCATCGGTTTCACTATCGTACGAAATACCTTCTGCATCTAGCGAAGCAATTGTAAACGATTTCACCATAGAATTTGGCGTTGCCAAATCAAGATAGGAGATTTTTCCAGAAGTGTTACTTGATGTTACTAAAGTAGCTTCAGAGGAATTGCTGTTTGAATCATTATTATCGCATGAAGCGAAAAGTAAAATCAAAAGTGCCGAACTGATAAATAAATTTTTCATGTGTATATTGTTTAATGGTTTAGTACACTTACGAAAAATTGAAGGTCTTGGTTCTGCTTTTTTAATATAAATTTAACTTTGTTCAAGAATATATCCGTTTTCGGGAATTTTACCTTTTACACCGATGAAATGTTTCTTCAAAATTTCGATTTCAGCTTCGATGTCTCCTGTGGGAAAAACTGGTTTTCCAAAATTAACCTCTTTTTTACCAAAATCGAATGCTACAGACACAATAGGAACATTTGCTTTTAAAGCAATATAATAAAATCCTGTTTTGAGTTCTGTAACTTTATTTCGCGTTCCCTCTGGCGCAACAGCCAGACGAAAAACTTCTTTACGCTTAAATATAGCAGCGATAGAATCTACTTTATTCAAACCTCCCGATCGATCGAGTGGCTCTCCTCCCATATATCTAAAATACCAACCAAGAGGAAATCGAAACAACTCTTTTTTGCCCACAAAATTCATTTCTAATTCAGTTATTCCCCTAGTGAAAATTCCCAAATAAAAATCGTGTGCGCTAGTGTGTGGAAGTACCATCAACACACACTTTTTTATGTCTGTATCGATTGTTCCCACTATTTTCCAACCCATAAGTTTGAAAAATATCCACTTGTATAATTGTTTCTTCATTCTTTTGTATTTTGGGCAAAATAAATAATTAAAACCATATTTTTGACTAAAACTTCTTATAATGCTTAAAAAAATATTCAGCTACTTCATTCCTATAAAAATCTACGAAGTTAAGTCGGCTTTAAGTAAGTCAATTGAGGTTAGTTGGGCGAATGGCGAATTAGTATTAGACTCTGAAAATGCTAATTATTCTTATGGAAGTTTACAACGTATTCTGCGATTAGGATTAAAAAATATTGGATACAGCAAAATAGTATCGATGAATCATATTTTAGTGCTTGGGGTTGCTGGCGGAAGTGTTATAAAAACATTAGTTGACGAAATTAAATACAAGGGTTTAATAACCGGTGTCGAAATTGATCCTGAAATAATCGAAGTAGCGAATGCCTATTTTCATTTAGATAAAATTAAAAATCTTAAAATTGTAATCGATGATGCTTTTGAATATGTTCTAAAAACTAAGAATAAATATGACCTAATTATTGTAGACGTTTTTCAAGATACAAGTATGCCTGCTTTTCTATTTGAAAGCTTTTTCACAAATCGTATTTGTTCACTACTTAACGATCGAGGTTTTATATTATTTAATACAATGATTTTAACTGAAAATCAAGAAAGTAGAAATAGAAAGTACGTATCTGAATTTTATCAACCACAATTTAAAATAAAAACAATTCCGAGGGTTGAAGATCACAATGAACTTATTGTAATTGAAAAATGCGGTTAATTATAAATAGAATTTAAAAATTAACGTAATAAAATAGATCTAGAAAGTAATTATTTTGTACTCTTACGGAGCCGTATTTAATAGGGAAGCAAAATGAAAAAACATTTAAAAAAATTACTTTTAGGAAAAACCGCAAAAGTTACGCGACCCAAATTTAATCCAATACAGAAAAGAATTCTAAATATTCAATCTATTTGGAACAATGATCATCAGGATGATAGCGGAATCGAGAAAATTGTCCGTTTGATTCTTGCCTCTTCACAATTATTTTTTCCTGGAATTTATATTAAATATTTAGCAAGTAAAAAAGGTATCGCCTATCAGGAATTAGCTTCTGATATTTACATCTTATTTAAGGTAGCATTACCATTATTAATTTTAATAAATCAATGGCAAAGCCATAAATGGCTCATCTGGATCGTTGTTTATCTTTTTTTAGAAACTTTATTTTACATTCCTACGTTGATTTTCGCTTCAGATTTATTTGGAAAACCACGTTCGTATAAAAGATCGATGCTTTTACTGTTTTTCAACTATTTGGAAATTGCTTTTGAGTACGCGGTTTTTTATTCTGTGGGTAATTACCTAAATAAACAATTTACGCATTGGTTTGACCCAATTTATTTTAGCATCGTAACATCATCTTCTATTGGCTACGGTGATTTGTATCCTATTAATCCGCTTGGGAAATTTCTTGTAAGCACGCAATCGTTGCTTTTCTTATTTTTTATTGTGCTTTTCTTGAATTTTTTCTCCACTAAAATAAACACAAAAGGTTATTTTGATCATGATGATCACTAATTTATTAAAGCATTTTTCTGGCTTTCTCTAAATCTTCAATGGTGTCAATTCCAATTCCTACATGAGTAGTTTCGACCATTTTGATGCGTTTTCCAAATTCTAAATAACGTAATTGCTCCAGTTTTTCGGATGCCTCCAAAGATTTCATTGGTAAGCTATAAAAATCCAATAAAGCCTGTTTTCTAAAAGCATAAATTCCAATGTGCTGCATATAACGAACACCAACATTTTTCTCTCTAGGATATGGAATTACCGAACGTGAAAAATACAAGGCAAACTGGTTTTGATCAACTACTACTTTTACATTATTAGGATTACTGATTTCACCTTCGTCTTTTATTTCTCGCATCAAAGATCCTAAATCTACTTTTTTATCAACGTCATTCCTGAAAATCTGAATTAATTCCTCTAAAGGCTCACTATTTATAAATGGCTCATCTCCTTGTACATTGACTACGATATCTACATCAATACTTTCAACTGCTTCCGCAATACGATCGCTCCCCGATTCGTGTTCTTTTATGCTCATAATAGCTTTCCCATCATGAGAAATAATTTCATTATAAATCAAATCGGAATCAGTTACTACAAACACATCGTCGAAAAGTTTTGTTTGAACAGCGGCTTCATAAGTTCTTAAAATCACGGTTTTTCCTCCCAAATCCTGCATTAATTTAGCTGGAAATCGCGTAGATGCGTAACGTGCTGGTATAACTGCTATTATTTTCATTTCTATATTTTTTGTTCTGCCGCGAAGACGCTAAGGCACGAAGTTTTTATTTTAATTTTCCAAAAATCTTTACATTTCAAGATTCATAAAACAATATCAAATATAAGATTGTCCTCAACTCTCGCCAGTGTAAAAATAATGTAAATTATATTAAATTTTGTTAGTAATAAAATAGATGATTAATGCTACCAAAAAAATAAACCCCACTTAAAGTGAGGTTATTGCTGTATCAAATCTTTATCTGTATAATGTCCTTTTAAACTATATATTAAAATAACATTATTTTCTAGAATTTCATAAATGATTCGATGTTCTTCATTAATCTTCCGTGACAAATTTCCTTACAAATTGTATTTTAATGCTTCGGGCTTTCCAATACCAGAGAAAGGAGTTTTTAAAATATCTTCAATTAGTAACAGAATCTTCTTTTGAAGCGCCCTATTTACTGATTTCTTCCAAAATTCTCTATGCTCGAGCGCTTTCTTGGTAAATTTTACTTCTATAAATCTTCGGGAGAAATAGTAGTGCAGTCTCCTCGATAATATTCTTCTCTACCTTCATGAACAGATTTTACAAGCTCAAAATTATATTCATTATTTTTTTCTTGTACAGTGACGTTTTTAACTCCTTTTAGATGTTCCAAAAGTGTTTTAACAAATGTAATGTGCTGATCATCTACTTCAATAGTTATCGTGCTCATGATAATTTTATTTTTTAATTATAATTATAAAGATACTGAAAATACGTTTCTGTTTGACATATCAGAATTTTAGTAAAATCAACAAATCTGCAATGATCAATAAAATCAATACTCCTCAAAACTTTCATCCTTAAATCCTATCAAATACAATTTATTCTTGGCTCTAGTCATTGCTGTGTACAACCATCTAATGTAATCTCGATTAATTCCATCTGGAAGATAAGGTTGTTCTATAAAAACCGTATTCCATTGACCACCTTGTGACTTATGACAAGTTATTGCATACGAAAATTTGACTTGTAGGCCATTAAAATATTCGTTGGCTTTTACTTTTTGAAACTGATTGAATTTAGTTTCTCCTTCGTAATCCTTCAACACTTCTTGATACAATCGATTCGATTCTTCATAAGTTAGAGAAGGTGATTCGCTTTTTATAGTATCTAATAATAAGACAGTTTCAAAAGGTTTTTGGTCTGGATAATCAATCATTCTAATTTTGACTGTGGCAAACTTAAAACTGTATAATTCTTTTATATTGAAAATTTCTAAAACTTCAATAATATCACCATTGGCTATAAAGCCAGCATGATCAGAATCTTTTAGCCAAAAATAATTATTTTTGACTACCATTAAAAAATCTCCTGTAGATAGTTCGCTTTCTTTGTCTAAAATTTTAGTTCTTATTTGCTCATTGTACTGATTCGCTCTTTTATTCGAACGGACAATAAACGCAGTGTCTTCAATACTATAATTACTATACGCTGAATTTATCGCATCTTGAATGTCGTATCCATCAGTTAAACGAACAATGTCTTTGAATTTTTTGACATTGAATTTAAACTCAGTAATAAAAGAATCTTTGAGCAATTCCCGAAGTTCTGTCGCATTATACAAAATTCCTGAATTTTCTTCTTGACGCATAACTTCGTCTAATTCTATATGCTCGACTTCTTTGTCATAGTTCATACCTAAAGTCTGAATATCTAAGGCCGGACTTATGTCTAAATTTACAGGAGGTAATTGTGCCGTGTCTCCCAATAAAATCATCTTACAATTTTTACCTGAATAGACGTACGAAATCAAATCATCTAGCAGAGATCCGTTTTCATATAATTTAGAATCGGAATTGGTATCAGAAATCATCGAGGCTTCATCGACTATAAAAATAGTATTTGTATGCTTGTTTTGCTGTAATGTAAAAGAAACGCCACCACCAGAAGATTTCTTAGGAAAATATATTTTCTTATGAATAGTAAAAGCAGGTTTATTAGAATAATTAGCAATCACTTTTGCCGCACGACCCGTTGGCGCCAATAAAACATATTTTTTATTAATGTCCAGCAAGCTGTTTACAATAGTAGAAATCACGGTTGTTTTCCCTGTTCCTGCATATCCTTTAAGTACGAAAATGGTTCTATTATCAATTTCAGTTAGGAAAATAGCAATCTTTTGAAAAAAAATATCTTGTTTATAAGTGGGTTGAAACGGAAATTTTTTTTGTAAAAGACTGTAAAACAAAGAGGAATTCATCTATGGATAATTTGTAAAATGAAATTCAAAGATAGGCTTTCCATTGTAAAGAGTTTGTACCATTATGATTGATTTTTGAAATTGAAAGCAAGATCGAAAATGATTTTTACAATTGAACTTGCTTTTTTTATTTGTAAGTTTGCAACCTCATTTAATTCTTTCTATAGTAGAAAATAGAAATGGATTACAAATCAAATTATGCCAACACAAAACACTAACATAACCGAAAAGGTTTATAAAAAACTATCTATTCAAGTTTCTTTGAATGGTTTATCTTTTTGCTGTTTTGACACATTGAATAATACCGTTAGTTTCTTCAATGAAGTGCATTTTGACGCTGTTCAAAAAACTGCTAAAATTGAAGATTTATTTGCTAATGCTTTTGAATCTCATCCAGAATTAAGAGAAACCTACGATGAAATTTTAGTAATTCATAACAACAATCTTTCGACATTTGTACCAGAAGCACTTTTTGATGAACATTTCTTAGGTAGTTATTTGCAGTATAATACAAAGGTTTTTGAAACTGATTTTTTTGCATTTGATGAAATTTCAAATTATAATATGAACTCGGTTTATATTCCTTATGTGAATATAAATAATTTTTTTATTGATCAATTTGGGTCGTTTGATTACAAACACGCAAATAGTATTTTAGTTAATAAATTGCTGATTGCTTCTAAAAATAAGGATGAGAAAAAAATGTTCGTTCATATTAATTCTGGACATTTTGAAATCATTGTGGTCCAAAATCAAAAGCTATTACTTTTTAATTCTTTCGAATATAATACCGCAGAAGATTTTATTTACTATATATTATTCACGGCTGAGCAATTAAATTTAAACCCTGAAAATTTCCTATTAGAATTAATAGGAGATGTTACTAAAGAAAGCGACTATTTTAAAATTGCTTACAAATACATTCGCAACGTTACTCTTATAGATGTAGAGGATTTGCGATGGAACAATTACTTTTCTGAGGCCGAAAACAGAAAACATTTTATACTTTTCAACTCATGAGAATAATTTCAGGAAAATACAAAGGAAGACGCATTTCTCCTCCCAAAGGATTACCCGTTCGACCTACAACCGATATGTCTAAAGAAGCATTATTTAATGTTTTAAATAACCATTTCAGTTTTGAAGGACTCAAAATATTAGATTTATTTGCAGGAACAGGAAACATAAGCTACGAATTTGCGTCCCGTGGATGCACACCAATAACCTCTGTTGACGGAGATTTTGGTTGTGTAAAGTTCATCAAGCAAGTCGCTGCAGAATATGATTTTAATATCGCTGCAACTAAAAGTGATGTGTATACGTATTTAGAAAGATGCAAAACATCGTACGATATTATTTTTGCCGATCCACCTTATGGATTTGATCAAAAAACATTTGAAAAGATCATTGAATTAGTTTTCGAAAGAGAGTTACTTAATTCAGATGGAATGATGGTTATCGAACATTCTAAATACACAAAATTAGATCACATGATTCACTTCTCTTTCCAGAAAAGTTATGGTGGCTCTATTTTTAGTTTTTTCGAAATAGCTTCAGATAATGACGAGGAAGAAGAATCAGAAATTGAAGAAGGCGAAGAAGAATAAACTTTTCTTAATTATACCTACCCTTATCAAATTATATTAAAAACAAAAAAGATGCTAGTACAGCATCTTTTTTGTTTTATAATCTTATGTAAACAAATTACGATCCAAAGCGCTTTTAAGCCTATATTTTATTTGGCTCCAGCTTTTTGCAACAGTTTTACCATTTCAGTATAGCCAGATTTTTTTGTGTGATCTAATGAAGTAACGCCATTTTTATCAGCGATATTTACATCACAACCTCCATTTAATAAAGCTTCTAGAATTTCAACGTGCACTTTTCCGCCGTCGCTTAATATAACAGCTTCAAGCAATGCAGTCCATCCTAAATTATTAATATGATTTTTAGGAAAATTTGGCCAGTTAACTAACAATTTTACTATGTCCAAATGACCTTTTTCAGCGGCTGGTATAAGTGCAGTTCCGCCATAACGATTGTAGATTTTAAAGTTGGCTCCGTTATTAAGTGCTAATTTTACAATCTCTATATTGCCTTCAGCACCAGCATATAAAAATGGACTGTTTTTCATATTGTCCTGCGCATTAACATCGGCACCAGCATTTATCAAAAGTCTAGCAATTTCATTATTCTTATTGTAAACTGCTTCCATTAATGGAGTTCTTCCTTGATCATTTTTAATTTCTAAAGAGGTACTTTTCTCCAAGATATCAATTAACTGATTCTTATCTCCATTGTAAACTGCTTCAAAAATTACCTTATTGCTTTCCATACTATCTACTTTTAATTCCTTTTTTTTTGACGAACAACTCAGTAACAGCACCATCGATAAAACGATGGTGCAAACTACTTTATTATTTAATTTCTTTTTTAGTTCCATCTTCTAAAATTAGCGATTATATAATTGGTAAGAAAGCCGTTCCATACTTAATCCGTACACTTTGTACAATAATTACACATATTATACTATCGTTTTAATTAACTTACTTTTTAAAGTTCGCTAACCCTGCTTTCAACCAATTGTGGTATTCTTCAACGTCAGGTGTATAGCCCACGGGATCTAATAAATTTTCACCATCAGTATCCGCTAATACATAAAAAGGTTGCGCATTTGCTTTGTATTTTATAGTTTGGAATTCACTCCACTTTTGACCTACATATTTTAATTGTTTACCAGGTCTCAATTTCGATTCGATTTCTTCACCTGCAGGAAGTGGTCTTTTATCATCAACATATAATGAAATTAGTACAACTTCATTTTTTAATATAGATAAAATCTGCTCTTTTGGCCAAACTTGTTGTTCCATTTTTCTACAGTTCACGCACGCATAACCAGTAAAATCAAGCATAACAGGTTTGTTTACTTTTTTGGCATAAGCCATTCCTAAATCATAGTCTGTAAAAGCAACAATATTGTGAGGAGCCATTAAGTGCGCACCTTCTGGAATTTCGGGAGTTGCTGCAGTTGCATATCCGCCTTGAGAAGATCCTACACCGTACGGCGATTCACTGTAATGTTGAGCTGGTGGAAAAGCGCTAATTAAATTTAACGGCGCACCCCATAATCCAGGAATCATATAAATCGTAAATGTCAAAGTCAATAATCCTAAACTTAATCTTCCAACAGAGATATGCGAAAGCGGTGAATCGTGTGGCAATTGTATTTTTCCAAAAAGGTAAAAAGCTAATGTTCCAAAAATAGCAATCCAAATCGCTAAGAAAACTTCTCTTTCCAGTAAGTGTAATTGTAAAACTAAATCAGCATTTGATAAGAATTTAAATGCCAAAGCTAATTCTAGAAATCCTAAAACTACTTTTACAGTATTCAACCAACCACCAGATTTAGGTAATGAATTTAACCATCCTGGGAATGCTGCAAATAAAGCAAATGGTATTGCTAAAGCCAAAGAAAAACCAAGCATTCCGATAATAGGACCAACTTGATTACCGCCCGCTGCTGCTTGTACTAATAAGGTTCCAACGATAGGTCCTGTGCATGAAAACGAAACAATCGCTAATGCCAATGCCATAAAGAAAATCCCAATCAGTCCACCTTTATCAGCTTTTGTATCTACTTTATTTGCCCAAGAATTAGGAAGCATAATTTCGAATGCTCCCAAAAAAGAAACTGCAAAAACAATTAATAACAAGAAGAATATAACATTAAACCAAACATTGGTAGAGAGTGCATTTAATGCGTCAGCACCAAAAACCGCGCTTACTATTGAGCCTAGAAGTACATAAATAATTACAATTGATAATCCGTAGATAATCGCATTTTTAATTCCTTTAGCTCTATTTTTACTTTGTTTGGTGAAGAAGCTCACTGTCATTGGGATCATCGGAAATACACATGGCGTCAATAAAGCTGCAAATCCAGAAAAGAATGCAATAATAAATATCGCTAGTAAACTTCTATCATTAGATTTTTTATCAGTTCCAGTAACTACATTTTCTGCTTTACTTTCGTCAACAGTTGCTGTAGCAGTTGAGTCGATTGCAACTTCTTCTTGCACTACCGTATCAACCGTAGTTTTCTCTGTAGAAATTAGGACAGCCTCTTTTTCTACTTTTACATCTTCCTTAACAACCGCGGTTATGGCAGTTTCTGGAATTTGAAAGTTTAGATCGACATAAGTTGGTGGTAAGCAATTGGCATCATTACATACCATAAATTCCACTTCTCCAGTGATTTTAAAAGCTTTTTTTGAAACTACATTAATTCGCTGTTTAAAAGTAGCCTTGTTTTCAAAAAACTTAATTTTCATATTGAAAATTGCATCATTAACGGTTTTTCCAGTTTCTTCAGATACTTTTCCAAGTAACTCGTAAGTCGAATTTTTAGGAAAAGTAAAGGCAGTTGGAATTGGACCATTTTCAGGGACGTTTTGCGAGTATAAATGCCAACCGCTTTCAATAGTTGCTTGAATAACTAAATCATATTTCGTTTCTGAAACTGCTACTACAGATGTAGACCATTTGACAGGATTATGTATTTGGGAAAATGAGACAGCACTTATAAGGAGTGCTAACAGTAATACTATTTTTTTCATTGTAATATAATTTTTGGTAGATAGGAATAAAAAAGGGCCATTGCTTAAATGACCCTATAAAATTCTTTCGTTGTTTGTGTACTAATTCAAAATACTTAAAATAAAACTAAGTAAAAACGAAAGTTGTTTTTAGTACTACTTTTTAGGTTTAAAAATAAATTCGAAACTCTCAGCGCCATTCATCATCGTTTTAACCAAATTCTGAATGTCTTGCTCTGTTACTGAATTGATAAGATCAACGTTATTTTTTGCATCATTTCTATTGTAACCTTCAATAGCATAATCATACATTACGCTCAACTCGTAACCAGTATATTCTCTTTCTTCTTTTACATCCTTTAAATAACTCGTTAGAACTTTATTTAAATCTTCTTTTTCAATGTCACCATTTTTAATTTTGTCAATTTCTTGGTGAACAATGTCTACTAACTTTTCTACTTTGTCAGGATTACAATCAAAGTATACATAGAAACTTGCATTTTGTTTTGGTCTCTTAGGCAATGCACTGTAAACACTAGCTCCATACGTTCCACCTTCCTGCTCTCTTAATGTTTCTAATAATCTATTTTCAAGTATATCTTGAAACGCTTTTAAAATATAAGTGTTTTTTAAACTATAGGTATATGGTTTTTTGAATGAAATACGAACCGTAGCTTTTGGATCTTCCATTTCCATGAAAATTTCTTTCTTGTTAGTTCTGTTCAACCATGAAACAGAATTATCTTGCCATTTCTCTTTTTTCTTGGTAGTTGGTAAACTAGCAATGTATTTTTCTAATAATGGTTTCAAAGTTTCTTTTGAAATATCACCAGCGATAAAGAAAGTGAAGTCAGCAGGATTTTTAAAACGGTCTTGATAAATCGCTTTTATTCTTTCGAATGAAATATCATTTAAATATTGCTCGTTAAACAAACGTTTTTTAGCATTATTAGATCCGTACAAAGTAGAAGTTATACTGTCTTCCATTTTCGTCCCGATGTCATTCTTTCTTTGTGTTAAAGTATTCTCTAGATTATTCTGAAGAACTTTAAAACTATCTAAATCAAAACGAGGTTTTACAAACTGTAAATGAATCATTTGTAATAATGTTTCAATATCCTTAGTTGTTGTCATTCCTGAAATATTTTCTTCCAGATCAGAAATTCCAACACGTGCATTAGCATTTTTACCCGCTAAAACTTTTGATAAATCAGTAGCGCTATAATCTCCTAAACCAGACAATCTAGCTAAAGTACTAACCATTGAAGCCGAAGGTAAATCAGCATCTTTAATTAACGAATTACCACCAAAACTTGAAGCTTCTAACAATACATTGTTTTTTTCAATATCAGTAAATTTATAATCTACCACTACTCCATTGCTCAAAACAAATCGCGTAGAACCAATTTCCTTATTCGCTTTTTCTGAAACAATTTTACCCGCTTTGATTGCAAGACCAGAAATTAATGTTTTTCCAACAAATTCATCAGCGTAAGCAGTTAAAGTAGCATCATTTTCTACCTCACTAATCAATTTTAACGCTTCTTGTTGAGAAAGATTATTTTCTCCTTCAACACCTGTAACATCTAAAATTCTATTCTCTTTCGTGTACAAACCCTTAAGAAAATCTTGCAAATCATGTGCTTTCATTTGGCTAAAAATTGTTTTTACAATTTCATATTCCTTAGCCATATCAGTCATTGCCTTATTTTCTAAATAATTTAGCTGCATTGTGTTTACAATTTCAGCATGCGCTGTTTGATCAATTTTACTAATTTTAGTTTGGTATAAATTGTTATAAACCGCTACAGTTCTTTCGATTTCTGCTGCTGTGAAACCAAATTTAACAGCACGCTCTAATTCTGCTAATGCAGTTTTAAAAGCTTGTTGCTGCATATTCGGTTTTGGCGAAATTATTAAACCAAAAGTATTATTGGCTCTAGCCAAACTTGAAAAACTAGCTGTTGCTGAAACAAAAGGAGCGTCTGGTTTTTGAGAAATCTCTCTTAATCTAGAACTTAACATTCTTGAAACCATACCGTTAAACAACGATTGTTTTAAATCTGCAACCGTTTCATTTTTCAATGATTTAGGATGATTAACTGCATAAACGAGCGTAGAAGTAGCAACTTCTTTATCAGTTCCTAAATTGTACAGCATTTCCTTGTTACCTGGAATTGTAATTACAACTCTTTCAATTGGATTTTTAATAGCTTGAATTGTTGAAAATAATTTTTCAATTTTCTGCTCTATTTCTGCAACATCAATATCTCCTACAACAGCTATTGCTTGCAAATCTGTTCTATACCAGTCATGGTAAAAATCTCTTAACGCTTTATATTTAAAATTATCCACTACACTCATCAAACCTATTGGCATACGATCAGCATACTTTGTATTGTTAAACATAGTAGGTAATGATTTTTTGAATAGACGCATATAACCATTTTGACGGGTTCTCCACTCCTCTTTAATTACACCACGCTCTGAATCAATTTCAGCATCAGTAAGTGATAAACCATCTGCCCAATCGTGCAAAATCAATAATGAAGTATCGATTAATCCCGGAACATTTGTTGGAATATTATCCATGTTATAAACCGTCTCATCAAAAGCAGTGTACGCATTAATATCTTTTGCAAATACAGCACCGTGTTTTTGAAGCGTATTTAAAACTCCTTTTCCAGGAAAATTTTTAGTCCCGTTGAAAGCCATATGTTCTAGAAAGTGAGCCAAACCTTGCTGATCATCATTTTCTAAAACAGAACCTACATTTTGAATTATATAGTAACTCGCAACATTTTTTACGACATCTGTTTTATAGATATAATACGTCATTCCGTTTTTAAGAACACCCTTCTTAATTCTGGTATTCACCGGAAGCGGATCGTTTAATTTTAGTTCTTGTGCAGAAACAGTAAATACTGCCAAGAAAAGAAAAAATACAGTTAATAGATTTTTCATATTTATTTAATAGTAAATTTTAGATATAGAGTATGGAAGAGAATAGATTTCTCTTGAATTAATAAAATAAAAAGAATGTGTTATTTGGGCGTGTTCGCCGCGGCGACCGGGCTTTACGTTCCCGCTTTTTTTCCAAGATTTCCGTTCGAAAACGAAAATCTCAAAAAAAAGAGCTCTACTACAATCCCTCACGCAAACAAGGAATTAGCAGACTTATGGTTTTCTGTAGAACAAATTAAATTCCAAAACAGAAATAAAACTATGAGCCAATACAATTTAACAAAATGAGGTTTTAAAGCACATTCTTTAGATTGTTTTGATCGCTCAAAATATTTAAATTACATATCTAATGAATTCAATATATCTTGTAATTCAGGTTCTGAAGGTCTAGGTGCATCAGAGCTTATTATTTTTCCTTCTTTATCTAAGATGATAAAACGAGGAATTGCTTGAATATAATAACCAGCAATAAATGATGATGCAATTTCTTTATCTGCTAAAAGTTGGATTCCAACTAATCCTTCTTTTTTAATCATATCGCGCCATTTTTGTTCGTCTTTCAAACGGTCAATAGAAATACTTACAAACTTGATGTTTTTACCGTGATACATTTTTTCTACTTTTCCGATAAAAGGAAACTCGTATTTACAAGGTCCGCACCATGTTGCCCAAACGTCAATAAAAACATAGCTTCCTCTAAAATCAGAAAGTGAAGATTTCCCACCATCATGATTGATGTAGTTTTTAAAATCAGGTGATTGTTTACCAGCTCCTAATTCACTATTATTTCTTTTTTCCTCAACAAAATTTATAGCCATTCCTTTATTAAACTCCTCTAAGTATGCTAATTGAGCAGTAACGAAATCAGCATCTAAAGTTGATTTTTTCTGATCTAATTCAGTTTTAAATTCGTCACTGAATTTTTTCATTTTAGAATCAAAGTTTGGCTTTTCAACATTCAAGAAAGCTTTGTAATCTGCACCCATTAAACCGCCTTCAAGTTTAGCTCTAAATCTTAGGAACGTATTTTCATGTTCGCCTTTTCCTTTAAAAACGATCGTTTTAGAAAGACTTTTAGCATCAAAATTAATTTCTAAATCCATATCATTAGCTAGGTAAGCAGCAAAAATATTTCCGTAAACTGCATTAAAATAAGCAGCTTTTTCTAATTTTATAGTGTCTCTAAATACACCGTTAGCTTCTACTTTAATTGTAAAAGATTTTCTGCTCGTTGGATTATAAAATCTTAAGCCTAAATCTTCAGTAGGGTTTTCAATTTTTCCATGTAAAACTATATAATCTTTTTGCGCAGGTGCGTCTTGGCATGAAAGCATAACTAATAGAAATGCTAAGAATGATAAATTTTTCATCTAATTGGTTTTTAATTTAATAGTTTAAAAAGTGAGAGTGTGATTCAAAAATCAATAAACAATTCATTTCCTTGTTCACACTCTCATTTAATCGTCGAGGATTAATACCCTTTGTTTTGGATTATAGTTTTATTACCGGCAAGTACTTGCAGTGGTATTGGTAATACAAATTGATTTGGAGATACTAACGAAGCTTTAGCTGCAGCAGCCGTTAGATTTCCAAGATTTACATAACGAACGATATCAAACCAACCTTCTCCGTTTTCGAAGAAAAGCTCTAATAACTTTTCATTACGTATGTCGCTTAACAAAGTTGCTTTATCAGAAAGGTTTTTAGCAGTAACTCCTGCTCGCAATCTAATTTCGTTAAGGCTTTCTAATGCGATATCAAGATCACCACCAGCTTTTCTAGCTTCTGCTTCTGCTTTGATCAAATAGATTTCACCCAGACGCAAGTGATACAATGTATTTCCTTGAGAAGATAGATTATTCAAAAACGGATATTTTCCATTACCATTTGATTTTTTAGTAGATGCAGAATAAGCAAAAGAAAAACGAGGGTCATAACCAGAACCGGTAGTTGTTAATTTACCATCAATTGTAGTTCCAACTTGAGCATCAGCTAATGTTCTTAATGTTTGGCTGTAACTAGTTTTAATTACTTCATACATATTTGTTTTTCCTTCGTTATCAGGTCCAGTTAATGGAGCAAAAATTACTTCTGAAGAATTAAAACTGTTTTTGAAAATATCAGAATATTGTGCTTCTAAAGCATAACCTTCGTCATTATTAATTACTTCATCCGCTAAAGTTGCAGCTTCAGTATATTTTTTCTCGTACAAGTACACTTTAGACAATAAAGCTTTCGCAGCTAAACTTCCAGAGTAAAAATGCTCTATATACTGAGGTCCTTTTGCGGAAGCATCAACTAAATCAGCTTCTATTTGCTTATAAACATCTGCAACAGTATTTCTTGGATTAGATTCTAATGTCGTAGAAAAAGAAGTTCTTAATACGATACCATTAGCCGAATTTAAGTCATAGAATTCACCGAAATAACGTAGCAAATTAAAATGAGCAAAAGCGCGTTGGAATTTTGCTTCTGAAATCATTTCTCCTTTTTTGTCGTCAGCAATACCAATTGCTTTTCCTGCTTCTAATTCTTGAATTAAAAAATTAGTTGCATTGATAATCTTATAATGACCGCTGTATAAATTAGCCAAAAAGATATTATCCGCAGGAACTTCATTTGTATTAAAACCTTTGCTTCCGCTCATAAATCCAGAGATAGTTCCTTCATTTCCATAAGCTGCAAGATGCAATGGAAAAAAACTAACATCAAACTCTCTTCCTAAATCATAAACACCATTTAGAACTAACTGAGCCGAAGCTTCATCTCTAATAGTATTTTCTGTAGTTAGTTTATTGTATGGTTTTATATCGTCAATACTACAGCTTGTTACTGATGCTGCTACTGCAAAAAGCAAAACTGCAGTACTATTTTTTATATATTGTTTCATCTTTTTTTAAATTTAAAATTGAACTTGAACTCCGAATGAGAATGACTTAGCTAATGGATATGGATCTTCATTGTTGATTTGATCAGTAATCGTTCCTCTTTCTGAGAAAGTCTCTGGGTCAATACCAGGCCATTTAGTCCATGTCAATAAATTAGTCCCTGTAAGTGTTAGCGACGCTTTGTCAATACCCATTTTACTGATTAATTTTTGTTCAAAATTATAAGTGAACTGCATACTTTTTAGACGCAAGTAAGAAGTGTCATAAATGTAGCGATCTGAAATTCTTCCATTTGAAGAAGGATCTGTATAAAGTGCTTTTGCATATCGTGCATTAGGATTTTCAGGTGTCCATGTATTTAAACCGTACTCACTGTATTTATTTTCTCCTAATGAATTGAAAACTCCTGTTGGAATTGCATTCCAAATCGATTTTGCTCCCACTGAATATTGGAACAAAGCACTTAAACTAAAGTTTTTGTAAGCCAAAGTATTTGATATTCCACCAAAAAATTTAGGTTGGATGTCGCCTATTACTGCTTTATCATCTGCTGTAATTAAACCATCTTTATTTACATCTTCCATCATGAAATCTCCAATAGAAGTGGATGCTTTATCATATAATCCTGATGGTGAAGCTGCGTTTAATGCATCTATTTCATCTTGTGAATTAAATATTTTAGTTACTTTATAACCTTTGATTGTTCCTACGGGTTGACCTTCGATATAATAATCTAACTGGAAAGGATTAATACTTGCACCGTTTAGTTTAACTAATTTATTTCTATTGAAAGACCAGTTTACAGTCGTTGACCAAACAAAATCAGTACTTCTAACAATGTCTCCACCTAAGCTGATTTCAATACCTTTATTACTTACGTCCATAAAGTTAGAATAGTAAGATTTAGGCCCTAATTCCAAAGGAATAGGAGTTTTAACTAATGCACCAGTAGTTTTTCTAGAATAAGCATCAAAACTACCTTTCAAGCGATTATTAAAAAATCCAAAATCTAAACCTAGGTTAACCTCGTCTGTAGTTTCCCAACCAATTTCTGGATTTGGAAAATTATCCTCAGCAACAATACCAGAATTACCATTGTAGATGCTAGAAGCAGTATTTTGAAAAAATTGTAAGTAAGCAAAGTCAGATACGTTAGTAGATCCTACTCTTCCTGCACTCGCTCTTAGTTTTAAGATATTGATTTGTTCAACTTCCGAAAGGAATTTTTCATTAGAAATATTCCAGCTTGCAGAAATAGATGGAAAATATCCTCTTTTATTAGCCGGACCAAATTTAGATGAAGTATCTGTTCTAAAATTTAAAGTAGCATTATATAAATCACTGAATCCGTAGTTTAAACGAGAGAATAAAGAATATAAACCTGTATCTAATTTATTAGTAGAATAACCAATAATTGTACGAGCTGATGTAGCGTTATTTAAAATTTCGTCATCTGGAAAACCGCTGTAAAAATGACTAGAGCTATTAAAATTAGTTCTGTCCCAAGCTACTCCTCCTAATATTCCAAACTTATGATTTTCTGAAATATTAAAATTATAATCAGCTGTTAAGTTCGTTGTAATGTTAGATACTAAACCATCTGCCTCCGCTAAATAAGAATCATTTGCAAAAAAGATATAATCTGTTTCTACAGTTCTTGGTATAAATGAAGAATTTTTGTTGTAAAAAATAGAAGCGTTTGATTCTGCTTTCAATTTTAAGTCTTTTAATGGCTCTACTTCGATATACGCACCACCAATAAAGTTGTACGCTTTATTGTTCGTTTTATTACCCAAACGCATTAAAGGATTAGGCTCAAGGGTCATAAAACCATTTTGATAATCGGCCTGACCTACTAATTTTCCATTTGCATCTCTTGGGGCTAAATCTGGGCGAGCACGAGCGATAGAAGTATTGATAGTAAATTGATTTAAAATGTCATTTTCTCCAGAATTTGATTCTGTATGACCCACATTTACTGAAGTTCCTATTTTTACATATTTAGTAAGATCAGTATCTAATGAAAGACCTAAATTATACTGCTTCATTTTATCTTTGATAGTCAAACCTTCTTGATCTATAAATGATGTACTGAAATTGTAATTTGTTTTCTCGCTTCCACCACTTAAGCTTAAATTAGCTTGCTTAGTAACAGCCATACTTCTAAATACTTCTTTATTCCAATCTGTATTTGCAGTACCAAAATAATCATCGTTTATACCATCATTGCTTACAATGAAAGTATCAAAATCTAAATCAACTTTTGCAATATTTTGTAAATCAAAAGCAGTAAATGGATCTAATTGACCGTTATTCATAGCATCAACGCTATTATTAATCAACTGATTGTAAAAGTTTTTATACTGACTTGCATTTAATGCTCCAACAGTGCTGATAGGGCTTGCTATAGTAGTAGCATAATTGAAATTAACTCTTGAAGGTTGTCCTTTTTTACCTCTTTTAGTTTTAATAATAATAACACCATTAGCACCACGAGATCCGTAAATAGAAGTTGCTCCAGCATCTTTTAATACATCAAAACTTTCGATATCGTTAGGATTCAAAGTTGATAATGGATTTGCTCCATTCAAAGCATCAACATTAAATGGAACTCCATCAATTACAAATAAAGGTTGGTTTAATCCTCCACCTACAGATGATAATGGCGAAGTTAAACCTCTAATATTTATACGAACTGGCGCACCAGGACGACCTGTATTTTGAGAAACTTGAACTCCTTTTACTAATCCACCTAAAGCTCTATCAAAACCGATTGTTCCAGTAGAAGCTTGAACAATATCCTTAGCACTTACTGATGAAACGGCTCCTGAAAATTCAGAACGCTTTTGTTTACCGTATCCTACTAATACAACTTCTTGAAGTTCATTAAGTTCTTGTAAAAGCACTATTTTTAAGTTACTCGTACCATCATACGCTATCCTCATAGGTTCAAAACCTACGTAAGAGAATATCAAATATTTTCCATTTGCTTCAGATGCAAATTTAAATCTTCCATTGAAGTCAGTAGTTGTACCGAAATTTGTTCCTTCGATTGTTACAGTTACACCTGTTAAAGGTAATCCAGCTTTATCTACAACAACGCCTTCTATTTGTTTTTGATAAGCAGCACTTAAAGTTTCAACTTTAGTTTTATCAACTTTTTTAAGGACAATCTGATTGCCTAAAATTTGGTACGAAATATTAGTGTTGCTAAAAAGCTTTCCTAATACATCTGAAACCAGTTTTTTGTCGACATTCAAATCAATTTTTTGATTCAGATTCAACTCATTACGGTTGTAAAAGAAATGAAAATCGGTTTGGTTTTCAATGATCTGAAACACGTTAGACATTGCAACACCATTTACGTCCATAGTAACGGTGTTCTTTTGTCCATAACTACTTGATGCACTGACCTGCATAAGAGTGGTGAATAAAAATAAGAGTGAAAATTTCATCTTTAGGTTAGAGTTATTCAAAATGCGTCTCAACGCACTTTTAGTTCGCTGTTTTTTCATAAGTTTACACTTGGTTTAATTTTGTTAGTTTTAGATTAAATCATTTTTTAGAATGACTGGGAAGGTGTTGGCGCATCTTCCTTTTTTTTGCTTAAATAAATTCTTACATATTCTTCGGTTTAGTTATAGTTATTACTTTATTCTTAATCGTATAATTGAAAGATTTGTAGGTTTGAAAAGTTTTCAAAACCTGCTCTATATTCTCGTCTTTAAATGTTGCTGTAATCATAATGTTATTCAGCTCATCATAATTATTAACAATATCAACATTATATTTTCGCTCCAGTTTATTTGTAATTACTCCAAAAGAATCATCAATAAACATTAGCTGTCCAGAAACCCAAGCAATGTATTTTCTAACATCTACCGGTTCTGTTTTCAAATTTTTATTTTCGAAAAAAGCTCTGTTACCTGGTTTCAAAATTACTTCATCATTTTCAGTAATGTTATTTGAAGCTGCAACACTTCCTTCAACTAAAACAGTATAGGTTTTAGCATCTTCTTTATAAGAAGTCACATTAAATTTTGTTCCTAAAACTTTTACGTCCATGTCACTTGAACCAACGACAAAAGGATGTTTAGCATCTTTAGTTACGTCAAAATAAGCTTCACCGTCTAAAAATACTTGACGATTTTGTCCATTTATAAAACGAACAGGATATCTTAATGAAGTACCAGCATTTAAATGAACATTGGTTCCATCTGATAATTTAAGTTCGAAGCGTTTTCCGTAAGGAACTTTAATAGTGTTGTAAACGAGCGTATCTTTTGCGGAAGCATTATTATAAACTAATTGGTTTCCTTTTTGAGTACCTACCACATTTCCATTTGCATCCACTACTTCAGTAGTTCCATCTTCCTTAATAACTTGGATATCTCCATTAGCTAATTGCAAAGTAATTGCTGCTTCTGAAGCGATAGAATTTTCGAATGTTGGCTTCAGTACCGAAACCTCTTTGTCAAAATAAAAATAACTAATAGACAAAAGAACAAGAACGATAGCTGCAAATTTTAAAAATAGCGTTGTCGCTTTCAAGGATCGAACTTTAGTTTCTTTTTGCTCTATTTCCTGATTATGCAGAGGCGTCTCTAATTGAGACACTATTGAACTCCATGCTTTATCTTTATTTGTAGTAGTTGCAAAAACTACCTGTCTGGTTTTTTTATAAAAAAGTAAGTAATCTGAAAATGCTTTTTTGTTTTCAGGACTTTCATCGATCCATTCTTTTAGAACAGAAAATTCGTTCTCGCTTATCTCCTTAGAGATATAAACGGAAATTAGTTCTAAAATACTTGTTGGAATAGTGTTCATATTTGTCATCTTATATTGTATAGAGTACAATAGATGAAAAATGGGTGACAAAAAATTAAACTTTTTTTTAAACTAAAAGTAAAATTACAATTACATCTAGTGAACTACGAAGTTGTTTTAAGGCTCTTGAATAATGTGTTTTGACCGTATTCACTGATATTCCCAGCTCTAAAGCGACGTCTTTGTACTTTTGATTTTCTAATACAATTGCTTTAAAAACTTCTTTGCTTTTTAAGGGTAAAGCTTCTATTTCTTGATATAATTTTTGTTTTTCTTGCTCTAAAAACTCTATATCAAGATGCTCATCGTCCATTAATACATTTACTTGATCTTCAATTTCCTCAAAATAATATTTACTTTGTTTTTTTACGGCTTTTAAACTGTTGTTTTTTACGGCTTTAAAAAGGTACGGACTAATGGCTTCATCAAGTTTAAGATAAATCTTTTGGTCCCAAAATTTAATAAATAAATCCTGAACGATATCTTCAGCTAGTTCGAATGAATCACAGTACTTTAAGGAATAGACGCTAAGTGGCATGTAGTACAAGTCAAATAATTCTTTATAAGCAGAAGAATCTCCTGCCCTAAGTTTTTCAAGGATTATTAAATCTTGTGACTTCATAAAGAATGATTGCTACTTGGTAAAAAAGTGGATTAAAATATAATATAGTTTCAATTTTATTCCCACAAAAAAACTTTTTGAGTTAAAAATTAATTGGTTTATAATAATGCCCGAATATACTATATTTTGAAGCAAAATCAAATCAAGAAACCTATCATTTACAACTCAAACAACTCCTTGTCTGTCTTTTTCTACAAATTAAAAAACAAAAACTAGCAACAACAATCTTTTAAACTACTAATAATAAATTATTTAGCATTTATGATTCCATACAAACAACCGTATTTTCTATTTAACAGTATTTACAAAAATAACGCAGATATCTTCACAAAAGCTTATTCTTTTCGAAATGACAAATGAACAATCAAAATCAACGTTGACAAAACAATTCCAAGCGTAGAAACTCCTATCCATTTATAATGTCCCCAAGCCATTGCTCCTGCCACGGTTCCAAAAGCACCACCAATAAAAAAACCAACCATATAAATGGTGTTGACTCGATTTCTAGCTTCTGGGTTTTTCGAAAAAATAATCTTTTGATTCGTAATGTGCAGCGATTGCAATCCTAAATCAACTAACAACACTCCCGCCATTAAGCCTATAAGCGAAGTACCAGAAAAGTATAGAATTACCCACGAAAGAATCAATAATAATGTACCAAAAAGAATAATGGAATGATTACTAACAGTACTACTGATTTTTCCAACGAATGTAGCTCCTAAAGCTCCTACGATTCCTAAAATCCCGAATGCTCCGGTAATCGCGCTACCGTAACCAAAAGAATCTTGCATTAAAAAGACTAACGTGGTCCAGAACGCACTTAATCCTGCAAACGCTAATCCACCTCTTAAAGTAGCTAAGCGTAACGAACCATCAGTTTTAAAATAATGATAAAGCGATTTCATTAAACTAGCGTAACTCCCTTTAAATACTGGAGCAATTGTTGGCAATTTGTATTTTAAAAGGATGTAAAGCAAAACCATTATTACTGCTGCGGCATAAAACATAACGCGCCATCCAAATTGTTCTCCTACAAATCCGCTTATAACGCGACTTCCTAGAATACCAATTAATAACCCGCTCATAACAATTCCTATTGCTCTACCTCTATTTTTATCATCAGAAAGCTGAGCTGCCATAGGCACAAACAATTGCGGAATCGCAGATGTAAACCCAACAAAGAAGCTACTTACGATAAGGATAAATAGTGAGCTTGACATAGCGGCTGCAATCAAAGAAATAACCATTACTAAAAAATCGAGTCGCAAAATCTTCTTATTCGAAATTTTATCTCCAAGCGGAATGATAAATAATAATCCCAATGCGTAACCTAATTGTGTGAACAAAGCAACATTACTCACCTCCGCTTCTGATACTTTAAAACTAACAGCTATTTGGTGTAATAAAGGCTGGTTGTAATAAAGATTGGCGACGACTAAACCAGCAGATATGCTTAATAAATATAATACTTGATTACTTAAATTGACTTGTTTCATTGTATGTTTTAGAAATGGGATTGAAATAGAAATTTTATAAATAAAGTAAATGCAATGGTAAATCTTAAATATTTGAAACAAAAAGCTACCAAGCTTTTATTTTATTTTTTGCCAAAATTAAAAATAAAATTAGCTAAAAACGTTGTCCTAAGTCAACGATTTAAAAAACTATAGTTTCGCTTTCATAATTTTCAAAATGTAAATAGTAATTTTAATGTTCAATTAAAACCACCAATCGCTTACTATTTCAAAGACAAAAAATAGTCTATGAAATATTAAAACAACCCTGACAAAATACTTTTTCAGCAATCAATTAGTTTTGTACTTTTGACCTTCGAAAATAATAAGCACAACAAGATGAACTCGTATTACATACATGATGGCACTGAAAGCACAGGACCATTTGATATCGCACAATTAAAAGCCAAGATAATTACTAAATCGACTCCGGTTTGGTGCACAGGAATGGACGATTGGAAGTATGCAGGCGATGTTGTGGAATTACAAAATCTTTTCGTTGTAACTCCTCCACCCATCAAGATCTTTCCAATGGTTGCAAAACAAGAAGTAGTGGCTGATATTGAGCCGGAAGATGAGGTGTCAGATGTTAAAATACTTGGAATTGATCGCACTCTTTTTTATGTGCTTTCTGGACTTTTAGTACTGATTGTCGTAACTACAATTTTTAGCTTTTTTCAAAATCAACGAAGCGCCGAATTAGAACAAAGAAACAACGCCACAGAAAAAGAAAATCTACAAGTTCAATTAGAGCAAAAAAGAGTTGAAGAAGAAAAAAAGCAAGTCATTGAGCAGGAAAAAATAGAATTTGAACGCGTTTTAAAAGAACGTAAAATATCGCTAAATAGCCGCCTGGTAGAAGTTCAACAAAAACTTTTTGTAGCGGTAAGTGGTTTAGATCAAGCTAAGGACCGACTAGCAAAAGCGCAAGATTTTCAATTTTTAAGATCAGAAAGTGAGAGAGAAAATGACATTATAAAAAGCCAACAAGAAATCGATACTTTACACAGTGAGATAATTGAGTTGAAAAAAGAAATGGATCACATTTACTTAGAATTAGAAAAAATCAAAGTTTAGTTGTTATGAGAATAATGTTTTTTTTCACCATGTAAGACGTTTAAGTTTTTAGTGGCGCTGATTTAAAGTGAAATAAATATTTTAAATTATATGATTTGAATGTTGAAGTATTATAAGTGCATTTAAGCCGCTTATAAGTAAAAACATCAAGTGTCAATTAATCGAGTAATTGTTATTTCAATTGCGAAACAAAAATTAAAATAATAGCTACCAAAGCTAGACCAAGACCAGCATAATTCATTTTGGTTAGTTTCTCTTTAAATATAAGAACTCCAATCAAACTCCCTATAATAATGACACCCATATTCATTCCTGCAAATACTGTGGAAGGATTTTCTGCAAATGCTTGGTGTGCTTTTAAATAGAAAAAAATATTTCCGAAATTGAAAGCACCAACTAATCCACCAAAAGCTACATTTTTGAAATTTAGATATATCTTCTTAGCAATCAATTCGTAAATAACGACAGCAATCATCACTAACAATGCAATGTTAAAAACGACAAATAAAGAGGTTGTGTAAGGTAAAGTAGTGTATAACGCAATTTGTTTAAAAAGGATGTCAATCAAACCAAAACCAAACAGGACAACCGCTGGATAAATCCATTTATTTTTAGTGTTTTCTGCAGGCTTTGCGAGAATAAGTAAAATTGCAGGCAAACCAATTAAAAAAGCTGTAATCTTCAACGTATTGAAGTCCTCTTTAAAAATGAACCAAGCCGCAAGAATAGGAATAAAAAGAGAAAGTCGCTGTGCAGCATCTGTCTTTACAATTCCCATATGCTTAATTGATGCCGCCAAAAACAAGAATACAGAAGGCAATAATAATCCAATGACAACATATAAACTCCAAGGTGAGTCGTTTCCTACTGCATTCAAATTAGGACTAAAAAAGAAATAGCAGAGTATTAAAGCGAATAGATAATTTGCAGCAACAATTTGTGAATTATTGACATTGTATTTTCGAGAAACTTTAAAAATCACACCGACAGTAACACTGCAAATAATACTTAAAATAAGAAAAAGCATAAAATAAATTTAATGCGCAAAATTACTGTTTATTGTTTGATGAGGAGTTTATTTCTTCAATTAAACTATACCAAGTTCTACTTCTAACTTTTAGGATAAAGTATATTAAAAATTCCGCCACAGATTTCACAGATTTTCACAAATTAAAATCATTTTAATTCTTTTAATCTGTGGCAAATAAATAGAATTTACGGAGATAATTAACAAAGTATGAGCGCAAAACAAATTATTTACTTTCAGTACGAGAATTTAGCTACAGATTTTTACAGATTAAAATCAATTTAGTTCTATAAACCTGTGGCTAATAAATAGAATTTACGGAAATAATTGACAATGTAAGAACGCAAAACAAATTATTTACTTTTAATCCTAAAATTTCACCACAAATTTCACAGATTTTCACAAATTAAAATCATTTTAATTCTTTTAATCTGTGGCTAATTAATAGAATTTACGGAGATAATTAACAAAGTATGAGCGCAAAACAAATTATTTACTTTCAGTGCGAGAAGGTAGCCACAGATTTCACAGATTTTCACAGATTAAAATCATTTTAGTTCTATTACTCTCTGGCTAAATAAAAGAATTTGATTAGATAAAAAATTACGAATAAAAATAAATTAACATATTGATTATAAATAATTTAAGAACAAATTTCACTGATTTACACAAAATTAAATCAATTTAATTCTTTTAATCTGTGGCTAATAAATAGAATTTACGGAAATAATTGACAAAGTAAGAGCGCTAAACAAATTATTTACTTTCAGTGCGAGAAGATAGCCACAGATTTTCACAGATTAAAATCAATTTTGTTCAATTGATCTACGGCTAAAAAAAGAAAAGTTAAGTAAGCGCATTTATCAACATTTACATCACTACAATTGGGTAGTCGATTGATAAGACTTACTTTCGCAGTATGGATTCTTTTACTCAAATCGTTCTAGGAATTGCCGTTGCAGAATTTTGCGCTGGTAAGCAGCTTAAAAACAAAACCTTTTTATATGGTGCGATTTTAGGAACATTGCCAGATTTAGATGTTTTGGTTGGACAATTCTTAAATCCTGTAGATGCAGTTCTCATTCATCGAGGTATTAGTCATTCCCTCTTTCTATTTGTTCTAGTCAGTCCGTTTTTTGGTTGGTTAATTTCAAAGATTGAAAAAGAAAAAATTAGTTTTTTCACTGCTACAAACATGGCTTTTTGGGGATTATTCACACACGTTTTGCTGGATATGTTCACTTCTTGGGGTACCCAAATCCTATGGCCGCTCGAACAACGATTTGCTTTAAAAACTATTTTCGTAATAGATCCTTTGTACACGATTCCACTATTAATTTCATTGATATATTTGTGGAAAACGAAACGTACAATTCTTCGTTATAAATACATCAAAAGAGGATTACTAATTAGTAGTTCCTATCTGCTATTATCTTGCTTTATAAAGTTATACGCTTTGTCTCAATTCGAAAAAGCATTAAAAAATCAAGAAATTCAATATTCAGAAATAATTGTAAAACCAACTGCTTTCAACTTGATTTTATGGAATGCGAACGTAGCAACTGATGATAATTATTTACTGAGTGATTATTCCCTTTTTGATACTCAGGCTACTTCATTTACTGCTTACAGCAAAAATAAAACTTTAGAAAAGCAGTTAAAAGGGAATTCTGATTTTGAAAAACTCAAACAAGCCAGCGAAGGTTGGTATATTATTTCCCAAAAAGACCAAAGCTTATACTTTAATGATCTGCGCTTCGGTTTATTGAATGACAATCCAACGAACCCACAATTTGCTTTTAGTTACCAGTTTGTTCAAAACAACTCTGAATTAAAAGCTATCGAAGTTCCTAAAAGCAAACGAGATGGAAAGAGATTACTACAAAAGATATTCACTCGCTTAAAAGGGAATTAATTTTAGGAGAGTATATCTTTTTACTATTGATTTATTAAGCAACTAAGAAATTAATCACTCTTCAACCATCCCGTAATACTCATTCTAGTATTTTGTGTAACTAGAACTTCGTGAACTAATTCATCACTTTTAAAGAAAACAGTTTTACCTTGTGTTGGCGCTATTTTTTGATTGTTATCTATTTGATGAATAAGGAGTTCGCCACCATCACTTTCTTTCCAATCAGCATTCAAATAGCTAATCATAGAGTATTTTCGGCTGGGATTGCTTTTAAACTGATCGAGATGTTTTAAATAGAAATCACCCGATTCGTATAAGGAATAATGAAATTCATAGCTTGTAATTCCGGCGTAGCAACTTCGGTTGAGATATAAAATAAATTCTTCTATTTGGGCAAAGAATTCATTTTCAAAGGCGTTATTGTGTTTTTTATCCAACCAATAAATAGAATCACTCCGAATCGCTCCATCGTAAGAGACCTTTTCGGCATTTCCTATTCCTGCTTCTACCAATAAACTTTTAGTGTTGAGAGCAATTAAATTTAGCTTTAAGTTATTCGCCAAAGTATTACTCAAGAAATGCTCAGATATACCTACTTTATTTTCAATATAAGTGGCTATCAAAGTCTCGAAATTATTTTCCATGTCAATTTTCATTGACTGCTTAGACCGCCAACGAGCAAAAGTAGAATAAAAAAAAATAGCATTACTTAATTGTGAAATAAATATAACGCCAGAGAAGAAAAAAATTTTCACACGAATTTCACGAATTATCACTAATTAAAATAATTATCAAATAAATTTAAAATAAATTCTACTAATGATAAAACCACTATTAATTATCAATTATAAAATTTGCGCAATTTATGGTTGTTTTAATTTTTTCACACGAATTTCACGAATTATCACTAATTAAAACTACTGTTGCAATAATCAAAGCGAATTCTCGTAAGAAAGAAAATTCGTGTAATTATTCAAATTATAACATTCGTGCAAATTCGTGTAATTCGTGTCTGTTTTAAATCATAACGATATTTTTACCAAGAATTCCACAGATTATCACTAATTACAACTGTTAAGTCAAAAATTAATATTAATCATCACACGAGTGGGAATTAGTGAAATTTTTCAAATTAAAATATTCGTGCACATTCGTGTAATTCGTGTCTACCTTTTTTTTGAAAAAACTATCTATTATTGCCGTCTTACAACCTCTTGCAATTCGTATCTAACTTCTACTAAAAATCACATAAAAAAAGGGTTTAGAAATAAATCTAAACCCTTTTTACTTTATAATTTACTGATAAAACTACCGTAAATATCCTTGAACTGATAGCCTTCTGAGAAGCGGTCTTTACTCAGTTTTTTATATTCAACTAAAGCCCATAAAATAAACTCCTTCATAAAGAATTTATCTTCATTGGCGAGTTGCGGTTGGTATTTCTTGATTAAGATTTCAAGTGGAACAATACTTCCCAAAATTCTTTGGTATTCAGCATCCGTACAATCATCTAGTAATTCAAAACCACTTTCGGCAAAGAACCACTCAATAATATCTGTGTACGCTGTTTTTTGATCCTCTTTTTCCAGTTTCTCAATTTTTGGAAAATAAGCAGGGAAAAAAGTATGAATCGCATCACCTAATAAGTGTTGCGCAACTACCGCAGCTCCTTCTTGCTCTCCTTCATAAACTAATTCTACTTTACCCGTAATCGATGGAATTATTCCCATAAAATCTGACAAACGAACAGTAGTTTTATCATCACCAGATTTTAAAGCTCTTCTTTCGGCAGTACTTAATAAATTCTCAAAAGCTGTAATACTCAAACGAGCACTAATTCCGCTTTTGTTATCAATATATTCACTTTCTCTAGCTTCAAAACTAACTTGCTCCAGTAAATCTCTCGCTAACGAAGGAACGTAAACCATGTCGTTCTGTAACGCATCTAACTTTGCTTCCTGCTCTGTAATCGTTCTTGCAATTTTAATCGTGTCAGGATAATGCGTCAAGATTTGAGAACCTATTCTGTCTTTCAGTGGTGTTACAATACTTCCTCTATTCGTATAATCTTCAGGGTTAGCTGTAAATACAAACTGCATATCCAGAGGCATTCTTAATTTGAAACCTCTAATTTGGATATCACCTTCCTGCAAAATGTTAAATAATGCAACTTGGATTCTAGCTTGTAAATCGGGTAATTCGTTGATTACAAAAATACAGCGATTTGCTCTTGGAATCATACCAAAGTGAATCACACGATCATCCGCATAAGAAAGTTTCAAATTAGCCGCTTTAATAGGATCGACATCGCCTATTAAATCCGCAACAGTAACATCTGGCGTCGCTAGTTTTTCAAAAAAACGATCACTTCGATGCAACCACGAAATTGGCGTTTCATCTCCTTTGCTTTCAATTAAATCTTTCGCAAAACGCGAAATCGGTTTCAACGGGTCATCATTGATCTCAGAACCTTCAACATAAGGAATATACTCATCTAGCAACTCAATCATCTTCCTTGCTAATCTCGTTTTGGCTTGACCACGAAGACCTAATAAATTGATGTTATGACGTGACAAAATCGCTCGCTCCAACTCTGGAATAACAGTATTCTCAAAACCGTGAACTCCTTCAAAAGTAGTTTGTCCCGCTTTAATCTTCTCTCTCAAATTCGAACGCAATTCATCTTTGATGCTTTTGCTTTCGTAACCTGATTTTTTTAATTCCCCGAGTGTTTTTATATTTTCTATTTTCATGTTTGTTTTTTTTAACCACAAGGTTCACAAAGTTTTTCCGCTAAGTTCACCAAGATTAATTTTTATATTTTTTAACTGCTATTCTCTAAATATATTTTTAACTAATTACTACTTTCTTTCATCTTTCCTCTTTGCTCTCGTAGTCTTTCTTCTTTACTCTTTCTTCCACTGACCACTGACCAATTCCTTCTTTCCTCTTCCTTCTTTCCTCTCTACTCAACTGACCACTGCCTTCTGACCACTAATTTCTGAACACTGAACACTGACCACTACTTTATCCTCTTCTTCCTATTAGTCTCATAATCCTCAAATATCATTTCTCCCAGTCCTTTTAGACCCGTATAAAACGCTTTTCCTTGATTCGCTTCCGTAAAATGATTTACAAATTTTTGCAAATAGGGATCATTCGCAATCATAAACGTAGTAATAGGAATGTGTAATTTTCTGGCTTGTTGCGCTTGATTGTAGCATTTATCTACAATGTATTCATCCAAACCGTTACTGTTCATATAATAGGAACCATCTTTCTCCCTGACGCAACTTGGTTTCCCATCAGTGATCATGAAAATCTGCTTGTTAGTATTTCGTTTTCGGCGCAAAATATCCATAGCCAATTGCAATCCAGCTACTGTATTTGTATGATATGGACCCACTTTCAAATACGGTAAATCGCTAATTTGAATCGTCCAAGCATCATTTCCAAAAACTAAAATATCTAAAGTATCTTTTGGATAACGTGTCGTAATTAGTTCAGTAAGAGCCATTGCCACTTTTTTAGCAGGTGTGATTCGATCCTCGCCGTACAAAATCATACTGTGGCTAATATCAATCATCAACACCGTACTCATTTGGGATTTAAACTGCGTTTCTTCGACAACCAAATCATTTTCGGTTAGCATAAAGTCCTCAACACCATTATTGATTTGGGCATTACGCAAACTTTCCGTCAACGAAATTCGTTCCAGTCCATCTCCAAAATGAAATTCCCGAAACTCACCCGTATGCTCGTCTCCGCTTCCTGCATGTTTTGTTTTATGATTCCCACTTCCAGAGCGTTTCAAGTTCCCAAAAATAGTATCCAGAGCCTGTTGTCTTATCGCACGTTCCGTTTTGGCAGTAATCCCAGTTCCCGAAGTTCCGTCTTCTTTAAGTTCATCACGGATATATCCTTTTTTCCTTAAATCCTCGATAAAATCATCAATGGTATACTGTTCATCGGTGAGTTTATATTCCTTGTCTAATTCCCGCAACCAGTCGATCGCTTCATCAAAATCTCCCGAAGTATGCGTAATCAACTCCTTGAAAATCCCAAAGAGTTTATCAAACGGGGACTGAAATGGCGCTTCATATTGCTTGAAAAAGAAACCTTTTTTATTTACATTTTCCATAGACTTTAAAATTACATCATTTTGCAGCGTCCTTCAAACGAACGTTTACTAATTTTTAGTTAAATGCAGTTTTATGAAGCTTTTTTGATAATAATTTGGGCGTGTCCGCACTTTCACTAGCGTTGCAGTGCGGTCGTGCTATCCGTTTCAATCTCCCTAAAAAACGGGAGGATTTACACTACTATCACTCACGCGGGAATTGTGCTAAAAAGATGTTTATCTTTGACTTGATGAAATGAATTTGTAGGAAAATTTTATATATTTGGGTTTTGGTTGATAAACGCATTTAAAAAACTCTTATCTCAATTACATCCATTAATGAAACTCACGAATCACAGAAATAAAAATAAATAGTAAATGACATTAAAAGAAGCTGTATTAAAAAGTTTAGAAGACATTAACGACATCACCAATTATTTGGCCGTGCTTAATCACATTAATGAAAAAAACTATTATGCCTTTGGAGCTGCTAAAACTCCTGGTTCTACAATTTCGGCAGTTTTAGGAGATTTCATTCGAAACGGAGACACAAGAGTTAAACGAATCAAACAAAATGGAGCAACATATTCCTATTACTTAACCAAAAACGAATATAATATAGGTATTGAAGTTTTGAGCGGTGATACGGTAATTCCTTCAATAAAATCATCAAAAAGTAATAGAAAAAAAACGTACGAAGAAAGAGACTTACATAAATTACTGAGTAGTTACCTAAAAAATACTGACACTTATTCAAAGACGATATTTCACGAACAATCAAATGGTAAAGACAATAATCAAATATGGACACATCCAGATATGATTGGTATTAAATTTCTGAATTTGCAGACAAAAGCAAGTCAAAATTTTCTAAAATCAATAAATCGAGTGGATACATTCAAGTTAACTTCTTATGAACTTAAAAGAGAAATTAATAGCGATAGCGAACTTAAAAAAGCTTTTTTTCAAGCTGTTTCAAATTCGAGCTGGGCAAATTATGGATATTTAGTTGCATTTGAATTTAGCGACAGTTTAAATGAAGAAATGGCGAGGCTTAATCAATCTTTTGGAATTGGTATTATTGAATTAAATGCAAATCCTTATCAAAGTAAAGTTTTATATCCTTCAGTTTTTCGTGACTTGGATTTTAAGACAATAGACAAACTTTGCAAAATGAATAAAGAGTTTGAAAAATTTATTGAACAAACTGAAAAACTTATGACAGCAAACGAAAAATATGTTTCTGGAGCAGAAAAAGAACTTGATGAATTTTGTGATAAATATTTTGCTAATGATACAGAAGTTGAAAATTATTGTACAGAAAGATACATACCCACAAACCCAGAATAATAGGAGAATATTAGCTCTGAAACTAGATGTTCATGACCATAACCGATAATGATATAAATCATGAGCAAAAACTTCTATATTACTGCAAAAATATGTTTATTTTACAATAAAATGCATATAAAAAAATTTCAGTATTTTATGAAATAATCTATTGTAAGGTGATACGCATATAAAAAAATTTCTACATTCAAACTGGTTTTTATTACTTTACATTACAACACGATCAAAACTCTCACCTGGAATAATAATTCTCAAAACGCTTAAGAAACCAAATTAATTTTATACTTTTGATAGTATCAAATGATAGTATCAAAACATGAAGCCTCCTTACGAAATAACATCGCAAATACTTAAATTAGTTTCTTCAATTTCTGAAAAAATTGGAGAGGTTAATGCAAAATATCTAGTAAAAAGCAATCCTACATTGCGAAAACAAAATCGGATAAAAACAATTCACTCCTCATTAAGTATTGAAGGAAATACACTTTCGGAGCAACAAATTACAGCTATATTAGAAAATAAAAGGGTTGTTGGACCACAAAAAGATATAATCGAGGTGTTGAATGCATTAGAAGTTTATAAAAATCTAGATGATCTAAAATATAACACAGAAAAAGATTTTTTAAAAGCTCATAAAATGCTAATGAGTGATCTTATTGAAAACGCAGGAAAATATAGAACAAAGGGCGTTGGAATTGTAAAAGGTTCTATAGTAGAGCATATTGCTTCACCTTATCAAAATGTTCCGTTTTTAATGAAGGATCTATTTCAGTACTTAAAGGTTAAATCTGAGATTGCATTAATAAAAAGCTGTGTCTTTCACTACGAAATGGAATTCATTCATCCGTTTATGGATGGTAACGGCAGAATGGGACGATTATGGCAAACTTTGATTTTGATGGAGGAATTTCCAGTTTTTGGTTTTTTACCGTTTGAAACATTAATTTCAAAAAATCAAACTGCATACTATTGTGCATTGTCTGCTTCGGATAAAGAAGGTAAATCAACTAAATTCATAGAGTATATGTTAACCATTATTGATCAATCGTTACTTGAACTTTTAGATAATTCAGCAAAAAAGCTTTCAAATGAAGATCGAATTCAAATATTTTTGGAAACTGATATTGATGGATTTACAAGGAAAGATTATTTAAATTATTTTAAAGATTTATCCTCGGCAACAGCCAGCAGAGATTTAAAAAAAGCAGTAGACGAAGGAATTCTCACAAAGCAGGGAGATAAAAAAACGACAATCTATAAGAAAATTTAATAGTTACTATTTTATTTTGTTTGAAAATTATGAGTGATTTTTTGACTAACAAAGGAGTGTAATCTATTAAAAAATGATTACTCGAAAAATGTTCAATTTTTAGAACAATAAGTTTCTAAAGCAGTTTAATTATGACTTCGCAAACTTTCTAAAATTATATAGTTAAATAGTATCATTATATTGACGACGCTGATATTCTAAAAAATAGAAATAATGAGTTTTAAATATCACTTGAATTATTATTAATGTAACTTTAAAAAATGCTATAAAGCTAGAACTATGAAAAACTATTTTATACTTTTATTCACGCTACTTTTATCTGCCAATTTAATTGCGCAAGTTACAGTTGGAGAAGATAAAGAAAGTAACGATTCTGAAGTAAGAGGTGAATTTTATGATGGGTTAGCAAAGATCAAAAAAAATGGCAAATGGGGTTTTGTCAATGAAAAAGAGGAAATTATTATTGAGTTTATTTATGACTTTGCTCAAGACTTTTCGGAAGGTTTAGCTGCTGTAAAACAAAATGGAAAATTTGGATATATTAATAAAACAGGCCAAATCGCAATTCCATTTAATTTAAATTATTCAGCTGTAGGGAATTTCCACGAAGGACTCGCGTTATTCCTTGATCGTAATGACAAAATCGGTTTTATAAATAAATCTGGATCGATTGCAATACCTTCAAATTATCAATCTGCAGCGAATGGATTTGAAAATGGATTCTGCCTGGTTTCAAATAATGATTTGTGGGGAGCGATCGATAGCAAAGGAACACTTGTTGTGCCGCTACAATATATTTGGATGGAAAATTTTTCAGATGGACTAGCAGTTGTGATTAATGAAAGTAGTAAATATGGTTTTGTAGACACAAACGGCAAAATAGCAATTGCTTTAAAATATATAAAAGCCGAAAAGTTCGTAGATGGAAAAGCTAAAGTCACTTTTGGAAGCAAAACGTTTTTCATCAATAAAAAAGGCAAAAAGCTTTAGAGTACATTTCCATTTTAAAATGACATCTAAAACTTTTATTAGAACGTAATACTCAGACATTATATTTTGCAGCGAGATCATCGATATCTGTTTTCCTAGCTAAATGTTCTAGCCACTCAGTTGGAATATTTTCGACACCATAAATCAAAGCAGCTAATCCTCCAACTACTGCAGCGGTTGTATCAGTATCATTTCCGAGATTTACAGCTTTTAAAACAGCGTCAGCATATGAGTCAGTCGTAAGAATTGTCCAAATAGAAGCTTCTAACGTATCGATAACGTAACCAGAACTTTTAATTTCGAAATCACTTACTATAGAAATATCCTTTTTTAATAATCGACTAAAATGTTGTATTTCTGCGGCATCTATTTGCTGACTTTCTAAGTAATTTATAATTTCACTTTGAAGTTCGTTGTACGCTTGCCATTTATCCATTCCTTCAATAAGTTTCTTGGCAAATTCGAGGTAATAAAAACAAGAAATAATCGAGCGAATGTGTGCATGCGTTAACGAAGACACTTTTTTAGTCCATAAAAAGCGTTCATCAACTGTTAGTTCTTTCGTGTAAACGATTAAAGGCAAAATTCTCATTAAAGATCCATTTCCATTATCCAGTGCATTAGGACCTCCGGCAAGTTCTGGTTCCACTCCTTCTTCTAACTTCTCGATTGCGACTCTTGTTCCAATTCCAATGTCAAAAACCCAACCACGAGCGGTCCAATAATTATTGTTTCTCCAGTCGATAAATTTTTGAGCCAATAGATTCATGTCTAAACCTTCGACAATACTTTCTGCTAAACATAAAGTTAAAGAAGTGTCATCAGACCAAGTGCCTTTTGGTTGATCGTGTGTTCCATATTCCTGCATATCCACTACTGGATTGTCCTTAAAATAACTCCTTGGGTTAAATTCTACAGGAACTCCCACAGCATCACCAACAGCTACTCCTAGAAGAATTTTTTGAAGTATATTTTCCATTTTTTTTTAATATTTATTAAAGCATTCAATCAATTTTTTAGATTTTGTTTTAATTAGAATGCTACGTTTTACATTATTTAATTTCGGATAAAATAAAAGGTTAAAATAAAGTTTGATCCGCTGTCGTTTTTAAATATATTAGCTTTTTTCGAAACAAAAAAAACATTCGATAGCTATTTTTAAAAAATAAATTCTGTTAAAAGTTTATGCAGTTCATCGAAAAATTGATTGAATTACAGTTTTGCTGATTGATTTTAGTATTACCTGATTTGCGTGTTTTTTATAATTCCAAATCGCTTATGTTTTAGAACTATTAACCCAAAATTTATCTATATTTATCCTACAGTGATTTAAATTTCAAAAAAGATTTAAAGCTTCAATTATTAATTTCGATCCAGCCAAAAATGAAATTCTCAATATTACTTTTATTCATACTCACTTCCTGCAGTCCAAAATACGTTCAAGAAGTTCCATCTGACACGAAAACCAAATTTGGTTTTGAAATTTCACAACCAAATCAAGCCGTTTATTTTGTAGAAAATGAAAAGATTGAAATGAAACGTGATAGAACATTCGAACATGAAAAAATTGCAAACGAATTGTATAATTCTTTCGGACCTGCGAGAGATGATTTTTACATTGGAAAAACTAATGCTAGAGATTTTAAATTTAATGTAAACAATAAAACTTATTATATCGCCGTCGAAAGCCTATCACAGCGAACAGCTATGATTTTATTTGATGGTGCTCATAAACCTATAATTGAGTTCAATCCTAAAAAGTATCGCAAACTGATTCTTAAAATGAAAAAATAACTTACTTTTAAAAAAGTCAAAACCTTATTTATAGGATGAATTATTACTTAAAACTCTTTCTACTTTCGGTCGCTATTTCAATGATTAATGTTTTACTATATTTGTTTTTGTTACAATTTCAAATTGTTAACAACAGCAGTTATATTCCGCAAGAACTGGGTGTAATTTTCTTAATTTTAATTGCCATACCCGTACAGTTTATATTATTACTACTAATTGCGGCTATTTTCAAAAGAAGTGATCTTTCTATATTTTTCACGAGCTGCGTACTTATAGTGACTTGCTTTATTTTACTTCTATTAAGTTCTACTGAGGAAAGAGCTACTTTTAACAATGAGCAAGAGTATCTAAGAACAGAGAGTTACGATTACCAGCAAGGCATTTCGACGCCCGAAGGTTATCCTATTCGATTGCTAGAAGGAAGTGGATTTGCAATTGGAATTAGAGGCCATCGTACTCCTTACACTTTGCTAGAAGACAATAAAGTATATTCTACACAATGGGGTAATGGCGACACCACTTTTAAATCATCAATGGCGGGTGGAGTTCCTGTGCCAAATGGTTTACAACTATACTGGTATTCCTATCTAGAGAATAAGTATTACGAATTATACACCAAACTCGATCAGAAGAAAATTGCTGCCTATTTTAAAGATGGATTTATACGTGACAATAAAGTAACCTTGACTAATGAAGGTTCGAATAAAGGATTGTACAACGGTTTAGTTGCCGGTATTGCGCCAGGTGGAGAAGTTGTCATTTGGATTTCTGGTGTTAATGAGTCTAAAGAAATAGGAGTTTATAAAGCTACTGAAATCAGTGCTGACAAAATTACTGACGACGATAAAGTAACTGAAGAAGCACAAAAGCTAGTTTTAAACGATACATGCAGTTGCGAAGACAGACCTCAGTTTAGAAGAATTGTCCATAATGGTGAAAAAATACCTTTTGGAATTTGGACTACTAAATACCGTAAAAAATACAATTGGAAAGTAAAACCTAACAACTTTGGACATGTAAAATCAGCGTTCAATTTTTACTTTTATAATGGCGAAGCTTTTGTAATACAAAATGAGGATGTAATTAAGCTAGACTACAAAAAGCAGGTTTTAACCAAATTAATTAAGTTCACTTTTTTCAAAAACCAAAAGAAATATAAACTCTTTATCCAGTTTGATGAAGAAGAGCTCTTTAATCATTTTGAGGAATTAACAAAAAATAATCCAGACGAGCCACTCGATCTTACTATAACGATAAGACCAGATTTAAAAAAAACAACAGTACAATTGCAATCCAAAGATAAAATACTGGATTTCAAAAAAATCGAAGACATTAAAATATCTCTTCGTTAAGTGAAATTTGGAAATTTACAATACAGCATTTTCGAAATCTTACAGTTTAAGATGTTTAAGAGAAGATTGTAAATTTATTTTTTTATTTTTCTATTTTTGAAACCAATTACACAAACTATTATAGAGATAATTGCGATCTCCTACCCTATGGAACAACCAACAGCAGAAAAGATTAAAGAAATATTTGATCGTTATTATTCAGCAGATTTGAGTCTTTGGAATGAATTCTCAAAATATGTAAAGCCACGATTATTTAGTAAAAACGAAATTATAAAAGAGTACAATAAAACGGAGAAACACGTTAATATTCTAATTTCGGGTTCCGTAGCACATTTTGTATTGGCTGATGGCAAAGACGTTTGCATTAATTTGTATTATGAAAATCATATTTTCAGTGAGTACTTATCATTTTTATTACAAACACCTACTATTATTAAAACCGAAAGTTTAGAAGATTCAGTGATCTGGTCCATTAGTCACCAAGATTTAAACGAATTATACGCAAAATCTAGTAAAGGACTTTTAATAGGGAAAGCCATATCAGATGCGATGTTCATCAGGAAACAATTTGAGCAGATTAACTTATTAACGCTCTCACCTTCAGATCGCTATTTAAAATTAATTAAGGAACGACCAGAAATCTTCCAGCGCACCTCTCTAAAAATAATTGCGTCGTATCTTGGTATTACTGCTGAAAGTTTGAGTAGAATTCGAAAAAAAATATCCTAATATTTTATTTCTTACCCAAAGTCAATTTTTTAGCGAAATGGAATTTTTAATTTTGGAATGTAATTAAAACTAGAACTTATGAAAACCAAAATTAACTATTTCGCCATTATTACTTTTTATATCATTGCAATTGGTTTGCGCTATTTAACTAATAAAACGGCTTTATTAGAAAACGTAAACAGTGATTTTATAAAAGTTATTCTTCAAGCTGTTGGACCGGCTATTGGTGCTGTAGTTGCTTTTTCAATATTCAAAATAAAACCAAAACTTTCGTTGAAAGGAAATTACAAAAATGGTATAATTCCTTTTTTATTATATTGGATTTTTCCAATTACTTTAATTTTAGGAGTTGAATATTTCACAAAAGGAACCTTTTCTTTTACGGCTATATCTGCAATATTAATCTACGGACTTCTAGAAGAAATAGGTTGGCGTGGCTTTTTGCAACAGGAATTAAAGTCATTACCAAAAATTGTAAATGTTCTAATAGTAGCAGTGCTTTGGTTTATTTGGCACTTGAATTTCGAACTAACTAGTGGTAATATTATATTCTTTGGAATTTTGGTATTAGCATCTTGGGGAATTGGTAAAGTAGCAGACAGCACACAATCATTATTAGCAGTGTCCGCTTTTCATTCTCTAAACAACTTTTTTCCAGAGATGAATTCGACAAAAATTATCATTCTAATAGTTTTAATTGCTACATGGGTAATAGCTTTAATTATTAGAAAAAGAAGGATGAAAGCAATTAATAATTAAAATTCCTTTTTAAAAAATAGTAGATTTCTCGAAGAATGATAAATATTATCTATCTAATAATTTCTCAGAAAGTTGAAGTCTAAATATGAAATCTAAATTTCTACAAGTTGAATACCTTATTTAGAAAAATTCACCATCAACATAGAACCAATTTCCATTTTCAAATATAAAAGTGGAAAGTTCGTGATGAATGTGGTTCATGTTTTGACCCCTATAAAACAAGAGTATTATTCTAAATTTCGATTTTTAATTACGCTGTTAATTTTTTCATCATTATTAAGTGTTTATCAGAGT